>JARIDB010000120.1 GCA_029257045.1 Clostridium sp. | reverse complement strand
ATTTTAACATACCATTGTTTTGATATAATTGGCTCTACTAC
Source organism: Clostridium sp. (assembly GCA_029257045.1). Classification (GTDB taxonomy): domain Bacteria; phylum Bacillota; class Clostridia; order Clostridiales; family Clostridiaceae; genus Clostridium. The sequence goes on along the minus strand of JARIDB010000120.1, from coordinate 25,761 downwards.
AGTATTACATCTATCATGAGTTCCAACGTTATGACTATGAGGTTTAACCTTAACTAGTAATCCTAAGTCTTCAAGGTCTTTTACCATAACCTTTCTAGCTTCATATCTATCTAAGCCTTGATATTTACCACCAAACTCATTAATAACACCATGGTCATCCATAACCCTGATTTGCTTTAAGTTATGTCTAAGTCCAACTTGGAAGTCATTTGGATCATGAGCTGGTGTAATTTTAACTGCCCCTGTTCCAAATTCAATATCAACATAATCATCTCCAACTATTGGAATCTCTCTATCTGTTAATGGTAATTTTAAAGTTTTACCTATTAAAGCTTTAAATCTTCCATCATTTGGATTTACTGCAACAGCCGTATCTCCAAGTAAGGTTTCTGGTCTTGTTGTAGCTATTTCTAAGTACCCACTTCCATCTGCTAATGGATAGTTAATGTGCCAGAAGCTACCATCTTGCTCTTCATATTCAATTTCTGCATCAGATAATGCAGTTGAACATTTAGGACACCAATTAGTAATTCTATTACCTTGATATATAAGACCTTTATTATAAAGATTAACAAATACTGTTCTTACAGCTTTATTTAAATTTTCATCCATAGTAAAAGCTTCTCTTGTGAAGTCACATGAAACCCCAATTTTTTTAAGTTGAGTTCTTATTTTATCTCTATATTCATCTGACCACTCCCATACCTTTTCAAGGAATGCTTCTCTACCTATTTCTTTTTTTACTATACCTTGCTTTAATAATTCATTTTCCACCTTAACTTCTGTAGCTATAGAGGCATGATCTTGTCCTGGTACCCATAAAGTACAGTAACCTTGCATTCTTTTAAATCTTATTAACATATCTTGCAAAGTATTATCAAGAGCATGACCTAAGTGTAACTTACCTGTAATATTTGGCGGTGGCATAACTATTGAAAAAGGCTTTTTACTTTTATCTATTTCTGGTGTAAAATACTTTTTTTCTTCCCAATTATGATATATTCTTTCTTCAAAAGATTTTGGATCATAAGTCGTAGAAATATTTTTCTTTTCTGACATCAAAATTCCTCCTTAATATTTATTTATTAAAATTTATATTTAAAATATAGTTTTTGACAATAAAAAAAAGCCTTCATCACAAAAGGACGAAGACTCGCGGTACCACCTTTTTTCCTACTAGCTTATGAAAACTTATAGGCTCTTATATTTATAACGGTTAAGATAACCGTCTTTACTTACTTAAATTTTCAGTAAAGATGCTCAAAAGCTACCTTCAGGATATTTTATATAGAAAGCTTTCAGCTAATAACTTTCCTTTCTTTAATATTCTATATTCCTTACTCCTCTTTATCATTGCTTTTTATTTGATTTTAAAATAATGTTATTATATTCTATTCCTTTTGTCAATATAGTTTGTATGTTTAAATAATTAATATTCTATCCATTCCATTGATTCCATATATTTATCTGCATAAGCTTCACTCATTAAAGGATTAATTGTATCTTCATGAGTTATTGTTATATTTGACATAGCTATTGCATATTTCACAGTATCTTTTATAGAATAATTTTTCATATATCCGTACCCAACACCAGCTACAAAAGAATCTCCAGCACCAGTAACATTTTTAACAACTATAGGTTTTGTCTTTATTTTTCCCTCTTCATCCTTAGTTTTATAGTAAATTCCATCTGCATCTAAACTAATAAATACATTTGTAACTCCCATATCAATAAACATTTGTCCTGCTTTATTTAAATCTTTATCAGTTTTAATTTCAAAGCCACACATTGCTCCTGCTTCTATTCTGTTTGGTTTTATCGTGTGAAAATACTTAACTAAATCTTTAACCTTAGCAGCCTTTGTTGCTGATACTGGATCTAATATAAATCTAGTTTTACCTTTAAACTTTGTAACAATATATTCAATTAGTTCAGGATTATCTGAGCCTAAAACTGTGTATTCTGCATTTTCTATAATTGATTTTTTACTATCAATAAAAGGCTTTTCCATTTTATCAATACTTTCCATATCAACTATACCTGATTCCATTTCTCCCTTTTCATTTAATATTGCCATATATGTGGGTGTGCATTCATTTTTTAAAACTAATGAATGTTTCATGCTATATCCAATTTCTCTTGCATTATCTAAAACACTTCTACCATTAACATCTCCACCAACAATTGAAATAAACTCTGTATTCACATTAATTCTTGCTAGATTTTCTGCTATATTCCTACAAACTCCTCCTAATGAAATCTTAATTGTTCCTGGAATGGAATCTCTTTCATGGTATTGTTTTTTGCAAAAACCTATTACATCTACAATTGAAGCTCCTAGTACTAATATATAAGGATCATTATTACACATATCATCTCTCCCGATTCTTTGAAATCCATTAATAAAATATATATATACATTATATAGAATTAAACAAGAAAAATAAAGTTATATTTAAAAAAATTGTCGAATTTCAACCAATATATTTAAAAAATCATTTTTTCTTCTAAAAGCCTTGAACTTTATAATATCTTTACTTTTTTTGAATATTAATTATTTATTATGTCAATTATTTGAATATATATAAGATTTAATTTATAGGAAGGTGTAAAATAAATATGAATTATTTTAATGAAGCAAATAAATATTATAATAAAGAAGATTATAAAAAAGCTATTTCACTTTATAAACGATCTATAGACGATGATGAAAATCCTGTTTGTTCTTATTACAACACTGGAGTTTGTTATATAAAATTAAAAGATTTTGACTCTGCAATTTATATGATAAAAAAAGCCTTAGAAACCCATAAGGAAAGTAAATACTTTTTTAATTTAGCTTATTGTTATGCTATGAAAAACGAAGTTAAGAAAGCATTAATATATTTTAATATGGCATATTCACTAGATGATACAGATATTGACTGTGAAAAAGCAATAAATTTAATAATATCTAAAAATAAAAAAGTTCAATAGAATTAAGGCTATGATTTAAATCGGAAATTTAAATCATAGCCTTAATAATTATAATTTCATTTACATAAGTTTATTTACCATTCTCCTGCTATTTGAGGATTTAAATGATCATCATTAAAATCTAAGTTATCAAAATAGTCTCCTGCTAAATAAAAGGTAGCATCTACATTTATCCACTTATCTTCATCTTCTAAAAAAACTTGATTCCAAGCATGAGGTCCATAGTTCTTTCCATCAAATGCATCTCCTGTTAAAATCCTTGTCTTAAGATTTACCTTTTTAGCCATAGCAGTATAAAGACAAGAATAGTCAAAGCATATTCCTTTTTTAGTTGAAAAAGCTTCCATAGCTCCACTATTTGTAACACTATCCTCATCTAATACCTTCTCTGCTTTATCAAAGTCATACTCTATATTAGAGCCTACCCAAGTATATATCTTTCTAGCCTTTTCTCTATCATTTTTTGAATTATTAACAATTTCTAAAGCCTTGTTATCTATATCTTCATTAGATTTTATTCCATCTTCTAAAGTTACTCCATTATAATAAACTATAACATTATTTAAATATGAAAAATTATTATTATTATAATTAAGCATAGGCTTACTTGTAGAAACTATTTTATCTATTTTTTCAAAAGCATCATAATCTTGAAAGCCTATATAAGCTTTATTTCTTCCAACACCTGAGTTATAAGCTGAAATTAATATAAATATTATTAAAACTACATTTATCCCCTTTAGAAACCCTAAAATAGTTGAAGTTATAACTATTTTAAAAGTTCCAATTCTTTTAAATAAATTTCTTGATTTCTCTAAAGGTTTATTTATTCCATTTAAAAACAAGTATATAATAAAGTGGATTACTAAAAAAGCTAATCCTATTATAGTAATGTCAAACAAGGAATTCCTTTGTATAATATAATTAAAATATTCTAGGGATCCTCTAACTACTAATCTATATATATCTTCTGCTTTTAATATTACTATAAGTAAACTTATAAATATTGAAAAATAAAATATTACCCTATTTATAGAATAGGTATAATCCCTATCTTCAAGAGAACCTTTTATACTGCTTATTACTGAAGAAATTATAATAACAGCTAATATTAAACTTTGTATATTTATTTCAAATAAATTACCCATATAATCACCTTTATTACTAATCTTCTTTAATTTCTTTTATAGCTTTTTTTACTAAATCATAGTTATATCCCTTTGTTATAAGAAATCTATATAACTTTTGTGAAATTTTATATTCATCACTTTCACTTTTTTTAATTACATTGTATTTTTTTAATGCAAGTCCTTTAGCTGCCTCTAATTCTTCATCTTCATCAATATTTGATATAGCTTCATGAATTTCAGTATCTTTAATTCCTTTTTTCATTAAATCATACTTTATTTTATTCTGTCCTTGTCCTTTTATTTTATCTTTAATATACATATTTAAATAAGCTTCATCATTTACAAATTCATATTCTTTTAAAAACTCCATAGTTCTTTCTATAACTTCTTTATCATATCCCTTTGTGAATAGCTTATCACCAATTTCTTTTTGTGTTTTATAACTTCTTTCAACCATTCTTAAAGCTGAACTTTTGCATTTAATAAAACTATCTTCCTTAGCTACCTTTTCAACTTTTTCTACATCTATAATCTCATCTACCTTAAGTCCTTCTTTATAAAGAATTTCAGCACTTATAGCAAAGGCAAAGCTTTCGTCTACAAAAACATTTACCCTATCTTTATTTCTCTTTTGTACTTCTATTTTAGTAATTTTATTCATGTTTCCTCCTATTTTCTTGATTTTAAAATATGAATAGTAGGATTATTTAAAACCTTCCTTGCAACTTTTTGAATCTTACCTATATCTAAAGTATCTAACTTTTCCATATCCTTTTCGAATTCATAAAGATCTTCTTTATCTAACCCTTGATGTAACATATAACTTGAAAGCTCAGAAGGGTCTTCTAAAGTAGAAATTACCGCTGTTTTATGAACCTTTTTCATAAGTTCTAAATCTTTATCTCCAATTTCTAAAGTGCCGTCCTTTACACCATTTATCGTTTCATCTATAGATTTCACTGCTGCTTCTACATCTTCTTCTCCTACAGCTGTGTATATATATAAAGTCTTAACATTATTTGTCATATCTATACTAGTATAGATATCATAAGCCAGCCCTCTTTTTTCTCTTACTTCTCTGAATAATAAAGAGTTTGAGCTTTCTCCAAGTCTATGATTTAAAATTCTTAAAGGGAGTTCTAAATCCTTATCTAAATCATGGAAAGTATATAAATATACTATAGTATTTTGTTCTATATTCTTTTTTATTGTAACTTCTTTAATTTCTAAATTCTTTTCTTCTACTACATTATTTTCTATACTTTCTCCACTATTCCAATTTTTAAAAGCTTTTTCAATCTCTTCTATGGCTTTATCATGGTCTAAAGAGGAAACCATAGTTACTAAAGTATTGTTAGCTAAATAATATTTATTATAATACTTTAATAAGTCATCTCTTTTGTATCTTTTAACATTTTCTTCAAGTCCAGCTACATCATATTTTAATGGGCTATCTTGAAAGGCTATATCATTGATCCTCTTAAAGCTAAAATCTTCAATATCATCTTTACTACTTCTCATCTCTGCAAGGATTACTCCTCTTTCCTTTTCTATTTCTTCTTTATCAAATTTTGGACTTATAAGCATATCCCCTAAAATTTCTATAGCATTTTTAATTTCTTCTTCTAAGCAGCTAACAGTATAAACTGTAGAAGTATAATCTGTATATGCATTATATTCTCCACCTAGAAATTCTAAATCATCATTTAATTCTTCAAAAGATCTATTAGTTGTCCCTTTAAAAAGCATATGCTCAATATAATGGGAAATTCCCTTTTCACTAATATCTTCATATAAGGAACCAACCTTAACTCCAATGTTTAATGAGGCAATTTTAGTATCTTTTTTTATAGTTAAAACTTCAAGACCATTTTCTAACTCATGTTTTTTTATATCAAAATTCAATTTAAACATATTTCATCCACCTATTTCTAATTATAATATATATTAATTATAATATTTTATTAATCAATTACAACTATTATACATAATTAATCTTTACCATAGTAGTATTGACAACTATAATTATATTAAAGACTTTATTTTTTGGAGGATATATGAAAAAAAATATTTTAATAATTGAGGATGAAACACGTATAAGATTTTTACTTAGAGATTACTTTTTAAAAGAAAACTTTAATATTATTGAGGCTTCTGATGGAGATGAAGGCTTAAATTGCTTTATAAGCAATAAAATAGATCTTGTTATTTTAGATATAATGATGCCAAAAGTTGATGGAATTACTGTCTTAGAAATGATAAGAAAAGTTTCTACAGTACCTGTAATTTTACTTACTGCAAAAGGACAAGAAGAAGATAAATTGTTTGGATATGAAATGGGTGCTGATGATTACATAACAAAACCTTTTTCACCTAAAATATTAATAGCTAAGGTAAAAGCTCTTTTAAAAAGAACATCTGAAGAGATTTATTCAGCTACTAAAGATTATGACGGTCTTTCCATTAATAAATTATCTCATGAAGTTAAATTAAATAATGTAACTTTAAATTTATCACCTAAGGAATTTGAACTTTTAGTTTATTTATCTGATAATGAAGGAATTGCCTTATCTAGAGATACTATATTAGATAATGTTTGGGGCCTTGATTATTATGGAGATTTAAGAACTGTAGATACAAATATAAAAAGACTTAGGGAAAAACTTTGTGATAAAGCTAGCTATATTGTAACCGTAAGAGGAAGTGGGTATAGATTTGAAGGTAAAAAATAATCTAAGTATTTCAAAAAAGCTTTTTATTATAACCTTTAGTTTGATTTTTATAGTTTTAATAGCAAGTATGCTTTTTCAATCTTTATTTTTTGAAGATTTTTATTTAAATAAAAGAGTTAAAGATATGACTAAAGAAGCTAAAAAATTTAGTGAATTGTATTCCTATCAAATTTCTGATGAACAGATTTTAAGTAAGGCACTTCTTCAATTTGAGAAGGATACCAACTCCAAAATAGCTATATTCTCCTTAGATGGAAAATTTAAATTTTTAAGGGATTACAATAAAGCTACAGATGATTTTCAAACTTTAACTGCTTACTGTAGTGAACTTATAAATAATCAAGAACTTATTTATAAAGTTTTAGACTCTGGAGTTTCTCAGGCTACAGTTTTTGAAAATAAAATGAGTAATACAACTCAAATAGGTATTTTATCACCTATTTCTTTAAGTAGTAAAAATGATTCTATTATAGTTTCTGTTTCTTCAATGCAACCTATAAGAGAAGCTAGTAGTGTAATTAATGAGTTTTATAGATACTTATTTATAGGCTTTAGCTTTATAGCTTTATTATTATCTTCTGTTTATGCAAATTTAATTTCAAAGCCTTTAGTTAAAATTAATAAAGCTGCTAAAAAAATGTCCTCAATGGATTTTACCGTTAAATGTGAAGTAGAATCTACAGATGAAATAGGAAACCTCGCAGAAACCCTAAACTTCTTATCTTCTACCCTTGAAAGTGCTTTAGAAGATTTAAAACAAAAAAATAAAACTTTAGAGGATGACATTGAAAAGGAAAGAAAAACAGAGTCAATGCGTAAGGATTTTATAGCAAGTGTTTCTCATGATTTAAAGACACCTATTGGTATTATTGAAGGTTATGCTGAAGGTTTAAAAGATGGTATAGCAACTGGTGATGATGTTAATTTATATTTAAATACTATAATTGATGAAGCAAATAAAATGAATAAGCTTGTAACAAATATGTTAGAGCTTTCAAGGCTAGAATCTGGTTCTATAGATTTAGAAATAGAAAGATTTAATATTTTAAGACTTATAAGAAAATTAATTAAAAGCTTCTCTTTAGAGTTTTCTAATAAAAATATTAACATTAATCTAAAAACAATCCTTGAATATTCTTATGTTATAGGTGATACCTTCCAATTAGAAAATGCTTTTACTAATCTTATAAGTAACTCTATTAAATATACTCCTGAAGGTGAAGATGTTATAATAGAGGTAATAGAAAAAGAGTACTTAGTAGAAATTTCTATTGAAAATAAAGGAGCCTATATTCCAGAGAAAGAAATAGATAATCTTTTTAATAAGTTCTATAAAATAGATAAGGCAAGAACAACTTCAGGTAATAGTAATGGTCTTGGTCTTTCTATTGTTAAAAGAATTCTTACTTTACATGAAAGTGATTATTCCCTAACAAATACAGAAGATGGGGTAATATTTAAATTTACCTTAAAGAAGGCCTCTGAAGATGATATAGAAATAATATAAAGGAAGGCTTAAGCCTTCCTTTATCATTAAAATACTATATTAAAATATGAATTAAATAAATATATAAAAAATAATAAAATAAAAATTGCTATTATAACACCATATATAGATCCAAGAAATAATAAGCTCCAACCACTTCCTAAATACATGAAATTGTCTTTTATTTTTTCTTTTCTAATCTCTATACTCTTTTCTATATTCAAATATTTTATTATTTCTAATAGAAGTTCACTATTTTCTTTATTAAATGGTCTTAAATCAATTTTCACTCTATCTTTAAAAATTAGACGAAATGTATTACACTCTTCTCTTCCATCTACTATATACTTTATATTTTCTATATCATTAATATATTCATACTCTATAATATTATACCTTCCAGATAACTTATATCCAAAAACTCTTTTGTTTGTTATAAATATTCCAAAATAAACTGGAGCTACAAAGCCAGGTGCTATTGGATACCTTATTACCTTTTTATCTAATAAACTTAGAAAAAATATACCTCTATATTCTATAGTTTCATCATTATTAAGATTAACTTTTGCTAATTTATTTAAATGTGAAAAAGCAAGTTTTCTTACAATCTCTTCATTTTTAACTTTAAAAATATCTTCTGCATATTGATTTTTACTTTCAATAGATTTCTTTTCTAATTCACTTAGCTCTTCTTCTGAGTAGTCAATTTTATTTAATAGTTTTAATACTTCTCTATCATCCATTTAAATCATAGTTTTAATACTTCTCTATCATCCATTTAAATCACATCCTTATTTATATTTTTTAATTTTTTTCTAGTTCTAGATATTCTAGTATGAATATAGTTTTCTGAATATCCGAGCTCCTTTGCTATTTCCTTTATTGTATAACCTTCTATATACCTTTTAATAAATATTACCTTATCTTTTTCTTCTAGGTTATTTAAAATATTATCTATAATTTCTTCATCAAAACAATCAATATTAAACCAAATAGTTGTAAAGACATCATTATAACATTCATCTATAAAGTCTTTTTCATAGTCCTCCTTTAATATATTTCCTGCTACATAATAAACTAACTTCCCAAAGTCATTCATAAGAGTAGCAAAAGATTTAATATCCCTATTGACATATGGTAAAAACATCCTCATAATTATACCTAGATAATCTATGCATATATTATCTAGGTATTAAGGAGGTATTTTATGAAAATTGATAAAGAATTATTAAAAGGAAGTACGACTACTTTAGTTTTAAGCTTATTAAATAGCAGACCAATGTATGGATACGAAATAATAAAAGTTATTGAACTTAAATCTAATGGAGTTTTTAGCTTTAAAGAAGGTACTTTATATCCAATACTTCATGCCCTTGAAGGTAAATCCATGATTGAATCTTACTGGAATGAAAGTGAAGGTGTACGAAAAAGAAAATACTATAAAATCACTGAAAAAGGTAAGCTACAAATGGAAGAGAAAAAAGTTGAATGGTCACTGTTCCATAAAACTGTAAATAAAATTTTATTGGAGGAAATTGTGTATGCTTTTGAAAAATAATGAGGTTCAAGAATATATAAATAAGGTATGTTCACTTATAAAAAATAAAGATGTTCATTATGATATTAATCTTGAATTACAAGATCATATGCAAACCTTAAAAGAAGATTTCATTAACTCTGGTTTATCTGAAATTGAAGCTACTAAAAAAGTTATCTCAAATATGGGTGACCCTGAACTTATAGGTCAGCAACTAGATAAAACCCATAAAGCAAAGGTTGGCTGGGGATTCATAATGCCTTTATTAGGATTTTCATTATTTGGACTCATAGCCATGTACTTTATTCAAAATAACCTTGCTGTATATGAAGCTTATTATGTAAAAGTATTTCAGAAAAGTCTTATATTCTATATCCTAGGCATGGCCTTAATGACAATACTATACTTTTTTGACTACAGAAAAATTTCACCTTATTCAAAACATATTTATATAGTTTCAGTTATATTTTTAATTTCACAATTATTATTTAATACACCAACTAACGGAAAATATTACTTTCATTTTGCTTTTATATCCATTGATTTAGTACTATTTTCTTTAATACTACTAGTAATTTCCCTTTCCGGAATATTACAAAATTTGAATTTGACTAACCCCTATGAATTTTTAAAATTCCTAGGAATAATTATAATTCCTGGGGTATTTATGTTCACAATGTCTATATCCTATGTATTTTTATATTTTGTTGCTTGTGTAACTTTACTTATTATATCAAAAGCCAAGATATATCAAGTTCTTCTTTGTATTGTAACAACAACTTTAGGTTTATTCACCTACATTTTACCACGTCCCTACAGAATATACAGATTAGTTGCTTTATTAGATCCTGCTAGTGATCCCGAAAATAGTGGTTGGATGTACCTTCAATTAAAAAATCTTATGAATTCTTCTAGTGCCTTTGGAAATTGGTTCACAATTAAACCTAATACCATCCCAGAACTTCATACAGATTTCATTTTCACTTATATAGTATATACCTTTGGGTGGATTGCAGCAGCTATTGTAATTGCATTAATTACAATATTTATTATTAAGCTTATCAATGTAGCAAAAATAACAAAAAACTATTACGGAAAACTTTTAGTTTCAGGATTTACATCTATTTTAACTACTGAATTTTTATTAAATATCGGAATGAACTTTGGGATTTCCCCTATTATTGGCATTAGCCTTCCTTTTATGAGTTTTGGAGGTTCCCAGTTAATTTCAAATATGATTACAGTAGGGCTAATACTAAGTGTATATAGACGAAAAGATATATCTCATAACTTAACAAAAAGTCAGATATTATAAAAGATAATTTTATAGTAATATAGATTTACTATAAAAATTACCACCTGTATAAGATAATCCTATAAGCTTTTCTTATGCAGGTGGTAAACTTTTCTTAACATACTTTATAAATCATTGTATAACAGTCTTTACGTACAAGACCATCCTCAAAAATCACATAATCCTTATCTATTAAAAAACCACATCTTTTATGAGTTTCTAAAGATGCTATATTAAGTTTCTTAATTGAAGATTCTATTTTTATATTTACATCTTTTTTTAAAATCTTTATAGATTCATCTATTAATTCTTTTGCATAGCCTTTTCTTAAATGACTACCATGGGTTTCAAGAGCTTCTAGATAAAATTCCGTTCTTTTTTTATTTAAACTTATTAGCCTAAAGGCACTTACATAAATATCATCTTTTATATTTATTGCCAAATAATTATTAGGATTTTTTAAAAAATCTTTAATAAAATCTTTATATTCAAGTTTATATTCTTTTAAACCTTCTTCATAATTACATTTAGGATAATACTCTTCAATTCTCTTTTGGGGTACATTTTTATAAACTTCAAATAATAAATCAAAGTCTATATCTATATATTTTTCTACTATCTTAATCATATAACTCTCCACTTCTTTAGTTCTTTTAATATTTTCATTATAAATCTATTCAATCTAAATATAACTTTTTAATATTTCTATAAATAATTATAAACTAAGTTATATTTCTTATCAAATTTTGTTTTTAATGGTAATTTTTATATTTTACATATTAATTCAATTTATAATTATATTTCTTCTAAACAATAAAAAAGATAAATCTTTTTTAAATTTATCTTTTTTAATTTATTATATATTATATTTTACTTTGTTTTATAATAAAATCATTTATTTTATTAGTTCTAGTAATTTTTCATTTTTTACTTCTTCAGATTTCCACTCTATTACTGCAAAATTTCCATTTGAAATTTCATCAATTTTATTTATCCATTTTATTTCGCTATTAGCCTTAGATTTTAATATTTTATTTTTTGTATTTGCAACATATAAACTTGAATTAATTACCCACCACTTACTATTAATCTTTGCTCTATTTAAATCCTTTTGTAACCTCATAGCTTCATATACTGGTGTTGTTTCAGCTAAAGTTATAATTACAACTTCTGTTTCAGTTTTGTTTCTAAGTCTTGGAAGAAGTTTTTTTACTGAATCAGGAATATCTCCTGAAGATCTTTGAATTTCTTTATTATATCTTTCCGTTGAGTCTAAAAGCAAGAGTGTATGACCAGTTGGTGCCGTATCTATTACTACTACCTCATTTTCACATCTTTCAACTATACCTGCAAAAGCTCTAAATACTGCAATTTCTTGAGTACAAGGTGATCTTAAATCTTCCTCTACATATTCAATGTCAGTATCACTCATTGTTTCTCTTGCTTTACTTAAAACCTCTTCTTTATACTTTTCTAGTTCTTCTTTTTCATCAATACTACTTAAAGTAATACCATAACCTTCATCAACAACAAAATTTAAGTGAGCTGCAGGATCAGTTGTAGTTAAATGAACCTTCTTTCCTCTTTTGGCAAGTCCAATTGCTATAGCTGCTGCAATAGTTGTTTTTCCTACTCCACCCTTTCCCATTGTAAAAATAACCTTTTTATCACTATTGAATAAGTCTTCTATTACATTATTTAGCCTTGGAATAGTCTCACAATTTATTGATTCAATAGTCATATCAATATTATTATTTTTTAATAGTCCTCTTATATTTTCTAATCCTGTTATATTATAAGGTCTTAAAGGTATTTCATAAGTTTCAATATTTTTTAATCCATCTGGAATATCTTTTAATGCACTTTGCTGTTTGTTATATATTACATTAGATAAATAATCATCATATTCTTGTAAAACTCCATTCATAACTAAAATTTGATTTTCTACTCCAATATCTTTAAGTTCATTAGATGCTCTTTCTGCTTCTTTTAATGGAGATGGTTCTGGTCTAGAAACAAGAATTAAAGTAGTCTTTTTTTCATCTGATAAATTCTCTACTGCATTTTTATAAACTTCTTTTTTACTTTCTAGCCCCGATAATTGACCTAAACAAGATGCTCCATGGGTACTATCTCTTATAAAATTACTCCAAGCCGATGGCAATTGAAGCATTCTTAATGTGTGACCAGTTGGTGCAGTATCAAAAATAATATGGTCAAATTCCTTTGCTGCTTTTTCATCAGTTATAAATGAAGAAAATTCATTAAAAGCTGCAATTTCTACTGTACAAGAACCTGACATTTGTTCTTCCATATTATTTAATACAGCTTGTGGTAACTTTCCTCTATAGGGTGCTATAACGCTTTCTTTATATTCTGCTGCTGCCTGTTCAGGTTCAAAATTTGCAACTACTAAATTAGGAACATCTTTTATTCTAACGCCTTTATTATTTAACTCCATGTTAAAAACATCTTGAAGATTAGAAGCTGGATCTGTACTAACAAGCATTACTTTCTTACCTTCATCTGCTAAAGTTACTGCTGTTGCACAAGCTGTTGAAGTCTTACCAACTCCTCCTTTTCCAGTAAAAAATAAATACTTAGTTAAGTTTATATCCTTTAAATCAAACATTTTATTCATTAATATAACCCCTTTTCAATTTAACAACATCCACCTTTGCAACCACAACTATTAACTTTTTTAATATTTGCTTTTAATGTTTCTGCAGGTATTTCTAATAAAGTGCAAAATTCAGAATTAGTAGGATAACTACCAAATTTTATAATTTCACCATCAACCATAGTAATTGGAAGTACTTCAACACCTTTTTTCATTAATACTTCATTTATTGTTTTATTATCAACAAATATTTGAGGATTACTTGTAAGATTATATCTTTCAACTAATATTCCTTCATTTTTCAATTTATTTATTACTGTAGAAACTCTTAATAGTTCTGTATTTACAGATGCTCCACAAATACCTGTAGAACAACACATTGCTGGATCAAAGATAATCATCTTTTTCATAATAAAACTCCTTTTTATATTTAATTATTTTTACACATACACTCCTTTTGCTTACAAATACAGTCATCTGTATCTGTTATAATATTCATTAAATTTAGAACTAATCTGTTAGCATTAGTAGTATGTAATTTGTAATGATTCCAAGTACCTTCTTTCCTTGATAAAACTAATCTACAATCTATTAAAACCTTCATATGATGAGACAATGTTGGTTGTGTAAAATCAAAATTTTCTAATATATCACAAGCGCATTTTTCCCCACAAGATAAAATATCTACTATTTTTAATCTATTTGGATCACTTAATGCCTTAAAGATTTTTGAATTTACTTCATATTTATTCTCCATTTAACAACCTCCTTATATAACTATCCATTTATATGTAATATAGATAATTATCAATTTAATATAAATATACCCTTCACTATTACTATGTTTATCATAATATATATAGATATATATCTATATCTTATGTTTCAATAAATAAAAAGTTACTTTTTATTAAAATAAATTTATACAAATTATTAAATTCCTATACATCTTATGAATACCACTAAATTGTTATATTATATTAATTTCAAAAGTTTAAAAAATAATTTATGCCATCCTAATTTCAAAATATATTAATATGCTAATTAAAAATTATAAAAGTGCGAAGATTATAATCCTCGCACTTTTATCATTTTTAATTTATAAACTTATATATATTCTATTCTACAGTAGTTGTAATTTCTTCTGGAATATCCTTTGGTTCAATAATATTTGAATTAACCTTGCTATTTCTATCTTTGTTAACAAGATTATTTAATACCTTTGATAAATCTACACCTGTTAAACTATTTAATACTTCAAAACCATTTGCAGTTACATCTGTTACTATTTTAGATACCTTTGATGCGCCTTGAGTACCACCATTATCTATTACTGTTAATTTATCTATTTGTTCTAATGGTCTCGCTACTTCTCTCATTACATCTGGTAATCTATTTACTATCATTTCAACTACTGCAGCTTCTCCATACTTTGCCATTGCTTCTGCTAATTTATCCTTAGCCTGTGCTTCTGCTAGTCCTTTTGCCCTAATAGCATCTGCTTCTGCTAGTCCTTTAGCTCTTATTGCATCAGCTTCTGCTTGAGCTTGTATTCTCTTTGCATCTGCCTCTGCTATCGCTCTTACTCTTATTGTTTCAGCTTCTGCTTCTGCTTGCTTAATTGCCTGTATTTTGTTTGCTTCAGCTACAACCTCAACTTCATATTTTCTTGCATCTGCTGGTTTTCTAATTTCTGCTATAAGTTTCTTTTCTACAACTAACGCTTCCTTTTCGGCAAGTTGTGCTTGTTGTTCAGCTAATCTACCATTATTTTCAGCTTCTTGTAATTTATATGCAACGTCAGCATTTGCTTTAGCTTTATCTTGCTCAGCTCTATAAGCTTCTAATTTAATTCTTTTATCTCTTTCACTTTGAGCTATTTCTGCCTCTGATTCTAATTTTGCCTTTTGACCTTCCCTTGTTGCACTTGCAGTTCTAATTTGAGTGTCTCTTTTTCTTTCAGCTTCAGCTATATCTGCCTCAGACTGTGCACTTGCTATTTGTGGTTTTGCTCTGTTTTCTAAGTATCCACCTTGAGTACTTATCTTTAAGATTGTATAAGAAATTAAAATTAGTCCCATTGATTCTAATTCATTTCTTATATCGTCTTCAATTCTTTGCTCAAAAGATGCTCTATCTTCATTTATTTGTTCTACAGTTAAAGTAGAAATTATACCTCTTAGTTTACCTTCTAATATTTGTTCTACTATAGTTCTTATTACATTTACTGTATTCTTTTCTCCACCACTACAAAATTGTTCAACAGCTTTTAATACATTCTCAGCATCATTTTTAACTTTTACTACAGCAGTTCCAACTATATTCACAAATATACCTTGCCTTGCAGGTGCTTCATTTACATCTGTTGTCATAGATATATTCTCTAGTGATATAGTAGAAGATGTTTCTAATATAGGGATCATAAATCCCCCTCTACCTGACAAAACTCTCTTTCTTAGCCCTGTAATTACCATTGCTTTATCAGCAGGCATCCTCCTCCAAAAAGATAATAATACTACCACTGCTAATATTACAGCAATAATTATTGGTAAATACTCTAATACAACTCCAAAAATTCGCATTCTTTTCTCTCCTTTTACCACTTTATATATTTTATTTTACCATATATATTTAACATTTAAATACTATTTAATCAGATATTTCAATTTATTTGAAAGTTTTATTTGTATAAAATATAAAGCTCTTAAGTGTTTTTATTCACCTAAGAGCTTTATAATACTATACTTATTTTTTTATTAACATATTTCTATATCTCATTTATAATATGATTTAACTAAAGAGATACTTGTTACATATTTTCTACAAACTGAATTTTTAATCCATTAGGATCTAATATGTAGAAAAATCTTATGTGTGGATTTGGACTAAATGGACCACTTTCAATATCTATTCCTTTTTCTTTAGCAAAAGCTATCATTTTATCTACAGAATCCACTTCAAATCCTAGAGAAACATTCTTGCCAAAGTTTTCTTCCTTTAAAGCTTTATTGTGTACCAGTTCAATTTTTGTTTCCCCATCTCCTAAGAATGCAATTTCTATTCCTGGCCCTGCATTAAATCTTTTATTTATATTTAATCCGACTATCTCATTGTAAAACTTTAAAGATTCCTCTAAACTTTTAACAGTTATTGTACTCCAGCAAAATTTCATAATTTAAATCTTCTTCTTTCTTTTTATATTTAAATTCAGTATAAATTAAATCTATTTTCCATATCCTACATAATCACTTATAACATCACTAAATCCAATCTTTTTTAATACATCTATTACCACTCCAATTATTTCGTAGCTAGATGTATTTCCTTCTTCTCCTCTTTGTTCTTTAATAGTTTTTACTATATCTTTAACTATCATTTTAATATCAGATTCATTTAAAATATTTTCTGCATTACTAGTTGCATTTAAAATACTTGTTTTTATTTTATTTGGTTCTAGATTTTGTAACCTTCCATCTTTTTTAATTACTTTCAAACTACTCACCTCCCCTATATTATAATTCTTTAAATCTAATCATTTTTAGCAATTGTTCAGTATTTAATATAATTATTATATACTATAAATAGGTTATTTTCCATAATTTTATTAAATCAACTTTTGTGATTTAATAACTGTTATTTATTCTATTGTTTTCTCTAATACTTACCTTTTCTAATAGGTTATTATCTTTAATTGTTTTCTTATAGTAATTTGTATGTGTATATATTTCTTCTTTTAATGGGTTGCTTTTGTATTTTTTCATTGTGTAAATCATATACAAAAATACGCCTAAATTAAATAATAATGAAATAACACTAATAGTTAACCACATACTTTCTTTATATACAGGAATCATTTTAAAATACTCACTTTTCTGAAAGTCAACGGATAGAGAAAACATTGCATATAAAGCTAATATTTGTGCTCTATGTTGAAGCCATGCTCCTCTTTTGAATACAAATTCTGCAATTAGTGCTGCAAGTAAAATACCTAATCCAGCATACATCGATCTTGTCGATATGCAGTTATAAACGTATGCAAAGTTCCATAATGTATAACCTATTATATACATCCATGTCATATCTGGCCATATCATATCTTTTGATTTATCTTTCGATGCTCTAATCCCTATAAATCCTGTTAATGTAACAATACATAAAATCCCTGCAATACCATTTAGTATATTCCAAACCCCACCAAGTACGACTATTCCACCTGGATCTACTTCTAAAAATTTAAACTTCGAAAAAATTTCAAATTCTCTATAAACAGCTTCTGCAATGTTTATTGAGAGAATAGATACAGGAAATATAGCTGCGAATTTAGTTTTCCCTAGCTTGGTGAATCTTATAAGCATAAATCCATAAACACCTATTAAAGCAGATACTACCTTGACCCAACCAAACCATGTTTTTCCTGTTGGAGAGCCTAATACCCCTGTAAAAATTAATGCTACTAATACTACTGGTAATACACAATATGCTAGTATTGATAAAGCTTTAGACTTTCTTGTAATCTCATTTATTCCTAAAAATACACCTATGAATACTACAAGTGCAAATAGACTCTCAAGTGTAAATATTTCATAAAATAATCCCATTTAAAAATCCCCCTATTTAATTTTTTAATAAGCAACAACTTCTTTAATATTAAATTCTTGCCCTGATATTAAATCGTATTCTTCGCCATTACATTCAGGACATATTTTTCTATGCTCTATAATGTTATACACTTCATTACAAGTTTTACATTTTGCATTTGCTAAGAGCACTACTATTTCTAATTTCGTGTCTTCATATGGGGTTTCACTTACAGCAGCTGGATAACATTCTTTAATATACCTCGGTATTGCCTGTGATAATTGACCTATCTCTAGTACAATTTTATCTACCTTTTTAAGATTATTTTCTTTTGAAAATTTATCCACAATATTTATAACCTCATATACTATTCCTAATTCATGCATATAAATACTCCTTTATTTTTATCTATAATAACTTATCTTGTTTTTGTAAATGGATTAATTTTATTTGCAGTAATTTTAATTTTTCTACTTATTACATTTTTTAATATTGATTTTGGTAATTCATCAATGTCATAACCTTTAACATCATGAACTTTTTCAAGTCTAATTGCATCAAATTTACACTTTAGTGTACATGCTCCGCAACCAACACATAAATATTCATCTACTTTAGTAGCTCCACAGCTAAGACATCTTGCTGTTTCTTTTTTGATTTGTTCTTCCGTTAGAACACCCCTTAAATCTTTAAAAGTTGTTTTTGCCTTTTTACCATCAATATGGTTAATCTTTTGTCTAGGTGAATCGTCATATCCTTTTATCTCAGCTAAGTTTTCTTTATCAAGCATTTTATATAAGTGATTATCTCTACCAAATACTAATGATTGCCCATTTTGCACAAATCTATGAATTGAAATTGCTGCTTCTTTACCAGCTGCAATAGCATCAATTGCAAATTTGGGACCACTAGCAACATCTCCACCTGCAAAAATCTCTTTATTTGAAGTTTGTAGTGTAATATTATCAACTTCAATAGTACCTCGCTGAGATAATTTTACCCCTTCGCCTTCTAAAAGTTTTCCATAATTAAATGTTTGTCCTACTGATAATAATACATAATCACATTTAATTATCTTTTTATCTTCCTCATCAAATTTAGGATTAAATCTACCATTTTCATCAAATATTGATAAACAACGTTTAAATTCAACACCTACAACTTTACCACTTTCTATAACAATTCTTGTTGGTCCAAAAGAGTTATTAACGTTAACCTCTTCACTTAATGCCTCTTCAACTTCTTCAATATGAGCTGGCATATTTTCTCTTCCTTCTAAGCAGAATATATCTGTTTGAGATACCCCACCTAATCTTACTGCAGTTCTTGCTACATCAATTGCAACGTTACCTCCACCAATAACAATAACCTTACCTTCTACATTTGTTTTTTCTCCTAAATTAACTGTTCTTAAGAAATCTACTCCACTTATTACTTCAGGAGCATTTTCACCTTCTATACCTAGTGATCTGCCTGAATGTGCTCCAATAGCTATATAAAATGCATTAAATCCTTTATCTCTAAGCTCTTGTATTGTTATATCTTTTCCAATTTCAACACCTGTTTCAAACTTAACTCCCATTTCTTTCAACACATCAATTTCTGCTTCTATTACATCTTTTTCTAATCTGTATGATGGAATACCTAGTGTTAACATTCCGCCTAGTTTCTTTTGTTTTTCAAATATAGTTACATCGTATCCATCTATTGATAGATCATAAGCACAAGTCAATCCTGATGGTCCTGCACCGATAATAGCAATTTTTTTATCACTATAGTCATGTCTTTTTGATGGAATAAATCTTGTTTCTTTATTTAAATCTTTCTCTGCAATGAACTTCTTTATATCATCAACTGCTACTGCTTCATCGATATCACCACGTGTACAATCCTCTTCACACAATCTTGGACAAATACGTCCACATACTGCTGGAAGTGGATTATGTTTTTTAATTAATTCTAAAGCTTCTGTATATTTTCCCTGTGAAGCAAGTTTAACATACCCTTGTACTGGAATATGTGCAGGGCAGTTCGTAATACAAGGTGCTGTACCTGAATCTAAAGTATTTTTTCTGTTAACTCTGTAATCACTATTCCACTTTTCTTCTTTCCATTCTGTATTTCTTGGTGTAACTTTAATTATTTGTTCATCTATTTCTTTAATGGAGCATAATTTTTGTCCTAATCTTAGTGCATTTGTAGGACATACATCAACACATTCCCCACAAGCAACACATTTACTTTCATCTATTACTGATTTATAGTTTGATCTTACAATATCATTATTTACGTATTCATTTGCTAATCTCATTGCATAGCATCCACATCCACAACAATTACAAATTGCATGAGTATGACCTGGTTCATCTAAGTTTGGAATAGAATGCATTAACCCATTATCTTCAGCTTTTTTAATTATTTCTAAAGCTTCTTCTTTTGTTATTTCACGACCACGTCCTGTTTTAATGTAATACTTAGCAGCATGTCCTAATTGTATACACATCTCTTCTTTTAAATGACCACAACCTTCACCCATTGACTCACGAGATGTTCTACATGAACAATCTGATACTGAAAATATATTAGCCTCATTTAAGTGCTTTGAAACTTCTTCATATGAAGCTTTTCTAGAATTTCCATCAATAGCTCTTTGAATTGGTAACACACGCATTGGTCCACCACCTATAGGCATTATACCTGCTGCCATAGGACCTTTTTTACTTCCAAAGTAGTAAAATGCTTCTGCTACTTCTGGGTGTTTTGCCACTATTTCTTTATTATTATTAATCATCTCTAAATGACCTGGAACAAAGATATCCTGCCAATACTTGTCTACTCCATCTACTGTATTAACAAATGCAACTCCTGTCCATGCAATATAGTCCAGTGCTTCTTCAACCTTTTTCAGTGGCTCTCCAGATGCTTTAGAAATATCCTCTGCACTAACCTTTTCACGGAATTTCAAGTGCATTGCTATTTTAGCTTGATACTCATCAATTATTGGAGAAAGAGCATAATATTCAGGTCCAAATGGAATTGCCTCACGAGAAGTTCCCGCCTTTGTTCTTCCAATTTTATTTGCCAAATCAACTATTTCTTGCCTATATTTTCTCCCATCAACATCTGCCCATGTTAAAGCAAAATTAAATTTTTTTGATTTATTAGAATTTGTCTTTAATTGTTCTTTTGACATAGTTTAACCCTCCTAAATTCTTGAATTAACTTGATTATAGCAATTTGACTAAATTTTAACAATTCATTTTTTAATACTATTTTGCTTTTACTTTTACTTTATTAATCTGTTTACAATATCCAAAGGTATATATTGCCAATATCCAAGTTAATAACTATGCTATTAATATCATCTATTGTTAACAAAATGCTAAAGTAAAATTTTTTTAACTTTAATATTTCTTCTTGCAAAAAAGCTGTTAACATTATAAACTATCTATGTAATAGTTTACCAAAGTATGAAATAGCGAGGATGATTGTAATGGAAAAGGATATTAAATTTAAAATCATTTCAGAATGCCTAAAAAGTGGTATAAGTGTTACTTGTAGAAAACATAATATTTCTAGAACACTTTATTACCGTTGGTTAAAAAGATATAAATCTAAAGGTATGGATGGTTTAGATAATATTAAGAAAGATTTTGTTCCTGCTAATAAAACTAATATTGAAATAGAAAATGCATTACTTAATCTTATAAAACAATATCCAAGTTACGGACCTAAATCTATAAAATATTTATTTGATGAACTGGGATATAACTTAAGTGAATCAGCTATATTTAATATAATGAGAAGAAATAACCTAACTAAAAAGGAAAATCGTATTAAATTTGCTAAGAAACAAGAACATAAAATCACTACATCTATTCCTACTTTGACTGAACTTAATAGCGGAGAATGTTGGATATTTTGGGTAACAGACTATGGTTATTATAAAAACCTTGGAAACATCTATGAATTTACTTTATATGATTTAAAAAGCAGAATAGCCTGTACAAGATTATATAATGAAATATCTTTCAATAACTTTGAAGATCTTTTAACAGCTAGCGCTATGCCTGTTGCAAACACACTTAATTTAAAATTAAAATATTTATGTCTTTTTAGAGATTCTAAAATATTGAAACAATCAGTAAAAAGCTTTAAATTTAATATGAGTAAAATAATTTCAGATAATGGATTCAACTTTAAGGTACATATTTTACTTGATAATAATGATTCCTTAGAGACAATTAATGAATTAAGAAAAAAATACACAGAGAGTTGCATCTCCTTTTTAATGCCATTAATTAATGATCAACTGTCATTTTCAGAACTTAAAATTAAGTTTCAAGGTTATGTACGAAATTACAATATGAACTATAAATCTATATTTGATAATGAAGAATACTCTCCTATTGAATATCATAACAAGGTAACTAATACTAAACTTATCTTGCCTATATTGGCATATATAGATAGAAATTACTAAGGTGGGGTGAATATATGAAGGTAGCGGTAATAGGTGGGGGATTTAGTGGAATGCTTGCATCATACTTACTTGAAAAAGAAGGTATAGACGTAACAATATATGAAAAACAAGAATATATTGGTGGGCATTGTAAAACTCTTGTAAGTAAAGATGTTTATGCTGATCTTGGCACTGTATGTTCTTTCACTGGAGAAATTAAGGAATTATTAATTGATTTACAAGTAGACTATACTGAACGCTTTGTCTATAGAAACTTTGTAGATGAAGATTATCATAATGTTGAACATATGTTAAGAGAAGATGTTATATTACTAATGAATGAATTATCAAAGCTCCAATTAATTCTAGAAAAATATTCTCCATACCTTGATTATGTTAATTTTGGATATATTCCTGAAGATTTAATGATTCCACTTAATACCTTTCTTAAAAATCATGATTTAAGATTTGTTTCTCAAATTATAGTACCCTATCTATCATCCTTTGGATTTGGATGTATAGAAGATATACAAGCTTACTATGTATTTAAAGTATTTAGTATAAATACCATTCTTTCATTTATAGGTGGTAAAAAATCATTATTTATTAATAAAGGAACATCCGAACTTATAAAAAAACTAAGTCAAAAAATTTCTGATATAAGATATTCTCTTGAAGTTACTAATGTTGAAATAGTAACTGATAAGGTTAAGGTTGAAACTCCTTATGGTGCTGATTACTTCGATAAGGTATTAATTACTACAAAGTTACCTAAAGATGTTATCAAAGATACCTTTTATAATCAATTAATGAAAAAAATCGATACTAATCCCTTTATCGCCTGTGCTTATGAAGTATATGACAAAGGTTTAGTAACAACTTATTATAAATCTCATTTAGGTAAGAAAAATAAAATACAATTTTTCCATACTTCAAATCAAAACAATAAAACAATTCTTCTAGCATACGCCTATGGAAATATTGACAAAGATACCATAGAAGGTATTACTGAAGATATTAAAAAATTAGGTATAAATATTAAACAGTTAATCACTGTAAAACAGTGGTATATTTTCCCTCATTTAAAAATTCATAATTTAACCCAAGTTTTTTATAAAGAAATTAACGAAAGACAAAATATTAGTAATATATGTTTAATAGGTTCATTAGTTTCTAAACCATCCATTGATAACTTATATTTATCTGTTAAAAATTCTGTAAATGAAATAATATCCTGTTCTAAAAATACAAAGGACTTTTCACAAGTAATAAGTGAAAAAACAGAATAATTATTCATTATATATATTCACTCTGAACTAAACAATAAAATTATAATAGGTTTTACAATCAAAAAGGCTGCCTAATAAGTAATTTATTAAATCACTTACAAGACAGTCTTTTCTACTATTTAAATGTATTTGTCCTCTTAGCTATATAAGGTAATATTACTCCTAATGCAATTAATACAAACGGAGTTACAATATTTAATGCTAGTTGGAATATATCTTTTGAATACATTCCACCTATACAAGCAAAAGCTGTAAAGGCAAAGCACCATCCTCCTAAAATTATTCCTAGTGTTCTATTTTTAACAAAATAGTATTCTCTTTGGAACTTTTGTCCTACCTTCTTTAAAGCTATATAAGCAATAAACACCCATAAATATCTTAAAGGCATACATACTGCATTTAGCTTTATTAACCATCTAACTAAATCATCAACATTTCCAATTCCTATTGCTGGAACTAGAATTAATATTGAAACTATTGCAAAAATTAATTTATGTCCATTAATATATGCACCATTTTCATTTTTTATAAATAGCTTTTCTGGAATAAATCTTCTATCTCCGCTATCAAGTAACATACGTAATGGAGCATCAATTGAAATTATAAGCACAGAAAACTGTCCAATCATATTAGTAATTGCATAAGCTATAACAAATAAATTTCCTAAGTTATAGTATTCGCCTAGCTTTTGGAATGCATAATATGCCCCATTTGTCATTAAATCTTTTGGGATATTATTTGAATCAATCATCATTCCTAATGAAATTGTTCCAAGTATTGCTGTAACTGCAACCATAATAGCTAACGCAATCATTCCCTTAGAAAAACCCTTAGCTGGGTCCTTCATTTGATTTACATATGGAGATATTTTTTCACAGCCACCAACAGCAAAAACTAGTATGGATATACTTGTGAAAAATGACAGATCAAACTTTGGAATAAACGTACTTAATGACCAATCAATTTGATTTAATTGAACATTTGTAATTGCAGGAGCTGCCATCATTAATACTATAAATAACATAGACATTATAAACATAGCAGTTCCTGCTAAAGTAGATAATCTTTTTAATGGATTTAATCCTTTTGATGCAATATAAAGAGCAAATATAAAAATAATTAAACAACTTATTTGGAACACTGCTGTATTCATTCTACTAATTCTATTGTCTTGAAAAACCGCCCAACTTGATGCAATCATAAAGCCATTAGGTTTTTGTGAAATATATGGCATATGTACAATCCAATATGTCCAACCTGCATAGTATGCTAACTTAGGTCCTATAGTTTCTCCAATCCAAGAACTAACACCACCACCATGACTTTTAAATGCTGATCCTAGTTCTCCAACCATTAATGCATATGGTATAAAATAGATAGCAAAGATAATTAACCAAGCTACAATTGCTTGTAATCCATTATATTCAGCAAATCCGTTAATTACATTACCAAATCCCCAAACTCCTGAAAAAGCCATCAATGCAAGGCTGTACCACATAATTTTTTTATTATTGTTTTCCGGCATATTTTTACCTCTTTTCAATTTTAATATTAAAATCTACAATTAAACATTTTCATAATTATAGTCCTTTATTATTTTACCATGTCTTTCATACTACATTCTAGTAATAAAATTAATTTTATTACTAGAATG
>JARIDB010000155.1 GCA_029257045.1 Clostridium sp. | reverse complement strand
GGTATAGCGAAATTAGTATATAGCGAGCAATCAGAATTTCTTAGCGAAAGAATGCTCCCAGGTCTTAGTGTTGAGCCTTTGTTTGAACGTAGTGAGTTAAGGTCAACACTTGACATAGATGCCTTTTGAACTTAGAAATTCTCTACGAAGCTATCGAGCTAATTGAGCATACCACCTTATTTTTCTCGAGTTATATTTACATATTAAGTGAAGTGATTAAAGGGCTAATTTATATATTTCGTAGGCTTCCTTTTCTCTTATTTCTACAAAGTTACCTGCATGGTCGCTATGAGCTACTAATTTTTTAGCCATTTCTTCAATTCTTGAATCATCAATTTTAGCATGACTTAATCTTGTTGGTAATTCAATTTCAGCAAAGAAGTTTTCTAAAGCTTCAATTCCTTTTAAAGCAGTTTCTTCTAAGTTATTTAAGTTTATATCAATATTGAAAACTCTATTTGCAAACTGAGCAAATCTATTAACATCATGTTTGTAAACAAACTTCATCCAAGCTGGGAAGATAATTGAAAGGCCAGCTCCATGAGCAATATCATAGATTCCACTAAGTTCATGTTCAATATCATGGCTAGCCCAGTCACCAATTCTGCCCATACTTAAGGAATCATTGTGAGCAACTGTACCACATAACATAATTTCTGCTCTAGCATTATAGTCCATAGGATCTATATTAAGTCTTAAAGCATTATCTATTATTGATTTCATTGTACCTTCACATAATCTATCTGTTAAATCTACATTAGGTTCATTTGTAAAATATCTTTCTAAAATATGGGCAAACATATCTGCTATTCCACAAGAAGTTTGATATTTAGGTAAAGTATAAGTTAATTCAGGATTTAATATTGAAAATACTGGTCTTAAGGTTGGGTGTCCTGTACTTCTTTTATAGAATCCATCTTCATTTGTTATAACAGATCCTGAGCTAGTTTCACTACCAGCAGCAGGTATAGTTAATACTGTGGCTACAGTTAAACATTTATGATTTATAGGTGTTCCAAGGTATAATTCCCATACATCACCATCATAATTAACTCCAGCAGCTATACCTTTAGCAGAATCTATAACACTTCCACCACCTACAGCTAATATAAAATCAATATTATTTTCTCTACATATGTTGATACCTTCTCTAACTAGTGAAACTCTAGGGTTTGGTTTAACTCCGCCTAGTTCAAAAACTTCAATATTTTCTTTTTTTAGTGAAGCTATTACAGTATCGTATAAGCCAGATTTTTTTATGCTTCCTCCACCAAAATGAAGTAATACTCTATTAGTATGGTTCTTTACTAAAGAACCAACTTGATTTTCTGTTTCTTTACCAAAAACGATTTCTGTTCCATTTTTATAATTAAAATTTTTCATATGTCCTCCTTAAGGCAATTATTTTCTAATATAATTATATAACAATATTTAATAAAAATCATTTTTTTATGTATAGGAAAGTATAAAATTTTAAAATCTAAAAGGCATAAATATATAAGGGGTTTTATTACCTCAATTATTGAAAATTAGAGCTATTTTATACTTTCCTTCCTTCAGTTTTCAAGTGGACACATATAGGTTTGTGATGACTTGGAGCGTAGCGACGGAATAAGCAAACTTATATGTGTCCACTTTTTACTTCATAACTTTTCTAATAAGCTTTATTTTGTCTTTATAAGGAGCGAATCTAAAAGGAAATTCTAACTTTGTGCTCCTATGGACTACTGATTTACTATGGCTAAAGTTTAAAAATGAACTTTTTCCATGATAGGAACCAACACCGCTAGGACCAACGCCACCAAAAGGTAAATGAGAAGAAGCAACATGAATTATAGTATCATTTATTGTTACACCACCAGAAGAAGTACTTTCTAAAACCTTCTTTATAGACTTTTCATTTTCAGAGAAATAATAAAGAGCTAAAGGCTTATCTTTAGAATTTACATAGTCTATTACATCCTCTAAATCATCAAATTCAAAGACTGGTAAAATAGGTCCAAAGATTTCTTCTTCATTAATTCTTGAATTAGGTGTTATATTTGTTAAAATAGTTGGTTCTAAATACTTTTGCTCTAAGTCATAACTTCCACCAAAATAAATTTCTCCATCATCTAAAAGTTCTATAAGTCTTTTAAGAGATGGCTCATTTACTATTCTTGGATAGTCAGGACTTTCTATTATATCTTTTCCAAATTGGAGATTTATTTCTTTTACCAAAGCTTTAAGTAAAGAGTCTTTAATAGACTTTTCGACAAATAGATAATCTGGAGCAACACAAGTTTGACCTGCATTTAAAAATTTACCCCAAACAATTCTTTTGGCGGCCATTTCAATATTAGTTCTTTTATTAACTATACAAGGGCTTTTACCACCAAGCTCTAAAGTTATAGGGATAAGGTTTTCTGAAGCTTTTTTCATAATTATTTTTCCAACCTTAGGACTACCAGTAAAGAAAATATAATCAAAATTTATATTAAGTAATGATTCCATGGTTTCTTTTCCACCTAAAGGATTAACAACATGAATATAATTTGAATCAAAGGTTTCGTTTATAAGTTTTTCTATTAAAAGTGCTGTATTAGGAGTATTTTCTGAAGGCTTTATAATTGCACAATTACCAGCAGAAATAGCTCCAATTAAAGGAAGAATAACTAATTGGAAGGGGTAGTTAAAGGGACCTACAATTAGCGAAACTCCATATGGATCATAGGTAACATAGCTTTTACTCTTAAAATATAATAATGAAGATTTTACCTTTTTAGGTTTACTCCATTTAGTAAGGTTTTTAATATGCAAATTTAGTTCTTCATAAACTATACCTATTTCCGTTGCATAGCTTTCAAATTCAGACTTACCCAAATCTTTATTTAAAGCTTCTATAATAAGAGATTCATTATTTTTTATAAGATATTTTAATCGAATAAGGGTTTTAATTCTAAAGTTTATTTTTTTAGTATTACCTTCAAAGAAATATTTTCTTTGGGTATTGAAAAGATTTAAAAGTTCCAAGATTTATACCTCCAATATATACAATTTACTATTTATAAGTATTGAATTAATTAGTAAATTTATTTCAAAAATTTAAAATAAAAAAATTATTTATTATATAATTATACTATAAACTTATAGATTAATTATGAAAAACTATACAAGTTGTAATAAAGATTTTATATTTAAAATAGTTAAATTACTAGCTCATAATATATAAGTAAAAAGTTGATTTTTAAATTTATAAAAAGATAAATAATAAATGATTTTAATTGTAACATTTTATTTAAAGAATGATATTAACAATTTAATATAAAAATACTATTAATAATTTAGATTATTAATTTAAAGATATATATATATTTGAAAATAAAAGTATATATGTTAATATAAATATATACATACCCTGTGGGGTATAAATATAAACCTAATTTAAAATGAAATTTATAAAAGGCTAAATTATAGCTAAACTTTAATATACAAGGATTAGTAATGATAGGGTACTGATATTGCTAATAGGCCTTAAAATAAGATGACGTTATAGTGTATAGATATAATATAAAAATATGGAGGATTATTATGAAAGAGGAAAATGACAAAATTAAAAAAGATATATTAAATAGATTAAAGAGAATAGAAGGTCAAGTTAAAGGAATTCATGGAATGATGGAGAAAAACGTATGTTGTCCAGATATTTTAGTTCAAATTTCTGCTATAAGATCTGCAATTAATAAAGTTGGAGGTCTAACAATAGAATACTATGCTAATAATTGTTTAGGAATGGAAGAAGGTTCCTCAGAGCAAGAATCATTAAAGGGATTAATAAAAACAATTAATACTTTTGTTAAATAAAGTGTTGACAACTTTATTTATTGAGGGTATTATAATAAAAATAATTAAATTAACAAGCAATGATGAGAAGAAGTAAAATTAATGTATCTTTAAAGAAAGTTCTATTTAAGCTGAAAGTAGAATAAGAAAGTTGATTTGAATAACATCTCTGAGCTGTACTCCGAAAGATAACAACCAGTAGGCAGTAACCGGGTGCACCCGTTATAGTGATAAAGTATTTTAATGTACTTGATAAGATTATTATTGTGAAGTAATAATAAATTAAGGTGGCAACATGAGTGTTACTCTCATCCTTTTATATATAAATATAAAGGATGAGAGTTTTTTGTTTTTAAAATAAAGTTAAATTAAATTATTTTTAATAATAAAATATAAATATATATAAGTTTTATTATGACCTCACAGCATTGAAGGCCAAAGAAGATTTATATATAAACTTTAAAACTGAAGGATGAAATTATAATAAAAGGGGGACTAATAATGAAAGTAGAAGGTATAATAATTCCAGAACATTATAAAAGTGATACTACATTAATTGAAACAGAGGTAAATATTAAAAAAATTAAGGACTTTTTTGAAAGAGAACTTGCAAGTAGTTTAAAATTAACAAGAGTTTCAGCTCCATTATTTGTAGAATCAAAAAATGGATTAAATGATGATTTAAATGGTACAGAAAGACC
The DNA here is from genome assembly GCA_029257045.1 of Clostridium sp. Classification (GTDB taxonomy): domain Bacteria; phylum Bacillota; class Clostridia; order Clostridiales; family Clostridiaceae; genus Clostridium. Next base: position 25,438 of record JARIDB010000155.1, on the reverse strand, counting down.
TGTAAAATTTGATATGCTAGCTACAGGTAGAGATTTAGAAATAGTTCATTCCTTAGCAAAATGGAAAAGAATTAGTTTACTTAGATATGGATTTAAAAAAGGAGAAGGCCTATATACAGATATGAATGCTATAAGACGAGATGAAGAACTTGATAATATACATTCAATTTATGTAGATCAATGGGATTGGGAAAAAATAATAGATAAAAAAGAAAGAACAGAAGAAACACTTAAAGATATTGTAGAAAAAATTTATGAAGTATTTAAAAATACAGAAAAACATGTTCATAGTGATTTAATTAAAGGTGAAGATAAACTTCCAGAAAAGATATTCTTCATAAAATCTCAAGATCTTGAAGATAGATATCCAAATCTTACTTCAAAGGAAAGAGAAGACGCGATAACTAAAGAAAAAAAAGCTGTATTTATAATGCAAATAGGGGATAAACTAAAATCAGGGGAAAAACATGATGGAAGGAGTCCTGATTATGATGATTGGAGCTTAAATGGAGATATATTATTTTGGTATCCTTTATTAGATAGAGCAGTAGAATTATCTTCCATGGGTATAAGAGTAGATGAAAAAGCCTTAGATTATCAACTTAAGGCATCAGGACAAGATAAAAAAAGGGAATATGAATTCCATAGTATGCTATTAAGAGGAGAATTACCTTACACAATAGGTGGAGGAATAGGCCAATCAAGAATTTGTATGTATTTATTAAACAAGGCTCATATTGGAGAAGTTCAGTCTACAATTTGGGATGATAGAAATCTAACAATATGTAAGGAAAATGGAATAAACTTGCTATAGGGACTATTAATTAATAATAATTATGGATTAAAGGCATTGACAAATCAATCATAATAATTAATAATTATGTAGTATAAATAGTAAAAAAAATTTTCTTAAAGGAGGAATTTATAATGAAAGCATTCGTAGATGAAACATGTATATCTTGTGGATTATGTGAAGGTGTATGTCCAGAGGTTTTCTCATTAGATACAGGAGTATCTGTAGCAATTGAAGGAGAAATCTCAGCTGAAAATCAAGAGGCTGCTAGAGAAGCTTGTGAAGGCTGTCCTGTATCAGCTATTTCAATAGAGGAATAGTTTTTAATAAAAAAGTAGGTGTTGTAAAACTATATGTAACAAATAATTTTACAACACCTTTTTTTAGTATAATGAAAAATACTATAAATTACTTTAGTTAATATTATAAAATTTGAAGTTTAAAATTTCTTTTTTCTGTTTAATTTATTTAAATATAAAAATTCTTTTCTTTTCTTTGATCCAAGTAATATTCGTGTAATAGTTGAAACTAAGATAATTCCTACAGCTAATGCTCCTGCATTTGCTAAGGTTTGAATACCAAGTTCTAAAGATTTCATTATGTTACCAGTAACAGCTTCATACATAGTGTAATACATACCACCACCAGGAACTAAAGGAATTAAAGCACAGATAACTAATGTAGTTACTGGAGTTTTTAATATTCTTGCAAAAATTTCTGAATATATACTAAATATAACAGAAGTTAAAAAGAAAGAAGAAGTTGTACTAAAACCATTATTAACAAATAACACACTAAAAAACCAACTAAGACAACCACCTAATGCAGCATAAAATAAATTCTTTCCTTTTATATTAAACAATATACCAAAACCTAAAGTTGAAAAAAAAGCAAATAATGAATCTAATAACATTTAAATACCTCCAAATATAGATATCCAAAATCCAATAACAGAACCTGTTCCAGTAGCTATAGAAACAGCAACTAAAAAGGCTTCAGCAGCTCTTGTAAGACCTGCTAATAAATCACCTGATATGGTATCTCGAATAGCATTTGTAATAGCAAGACCAGGAACTAATAACATTATAGAACCTATAATAGTCTTATCTATAGAATTAATAAAACCTATTTTTAAATAAAAGATTGCCATAAGAGCAACAATAGATGCTGATATAAAATTAATAAAAAATTGATTTATTTCTAAAGATGTGAACTTTATTGAAATAGACTTTATAATAAGTCCAATAGTTAAAGCTGATAAGGCTTCTTTTAAGTTTCCATCAAATAAAAAAACAAAACAAAAAGCACCTAATGCAGAAATGATAATTCCTGTTTTATCACTATAACGAGGGCTTTTATTAATAATATTTAATTCTATTTTAATATCTTTTACAGATAACTTTCTATTTAAAATGTTTCTAGATAAATCATTTACTTTATCTACTTTATCTAAATCTATAGTTCTTGTAGAAACCCTTCTTATCAAAGAATAAGCTTTTCCGCCACTACAGATAGAAACCATAATTCCTGTTGGAGTTACAAAACTTTCAGCTTCTTCAGCTCCATATAATTTGCAAATTCTCCACACTATTTCTTCAGCCCTATAAGTTTCTCCACCAGATTCTATCATTATTTTACCAGCAAAGGTAGCAACATGAAGAAGTTCATTCATATCCATATCCATGTCTTTATCCATAATTTATCCCCAATACTATAAAATTTATTAAGTTATTATATCATATGAAGAAGACTTATCATATATTTAAAGTATAAATTAACATAAAAATTAAGGAGTTAAATATATAAGAAGTTTTTTTATTATAAAGTATTTATTTAAAGATATTTAACATAACAAATTTAAATTATATATGATATAGTTTAAATATTAAATATGTATTGATTATTATTTGAAATATATTTATAATTTATAAAAAAGGTGAACATATAACTGAAGGAACAAATTATAATAACGCATCCTATGGATAAGTTATTATAATTTACTATAAAATAAAAAGGAATTGAGTGATAGATATGAATTTTGATAAAATTTCAAAAGAAGATGTAGAAATATATGATTTAATTGAAAAAGAATTAAAAAGACAACAAGATGGCATTGAGCTTATTGCATCAGAAAACTTTGCATCAGAAGCAGTAATGGAAGCTATGGGATCTTTCTTAACTAATAAATATGCAGAAGGATATCCTAATAAAAGATACTATGGTGGTTGTCATGTAGTTGATGAGATTGAAGATATAGCAAGAAATAGAGCAAAAGAATTATTTGGAGCAGAACATGCAAATGTTCAACCTCATTCAGGTTCACAAGCTAATATGGCCGTGTATATGTCAATTTTAGAACCAGGAGACACTGTTCTTGGAATGGATTTAAGTCATGGTGGACATTTAACTCATGGATCACCAGTTAATTTTTCAGGAAAACTTTTTAATTTTAAATCTTACGGAGTTAACAAAGAAACAGAAATGATTGACTATGAAGAAGTTAGAAAAATAGCTTTAGAAACAAAACCAAAACTAATAGTAGCTGGTGCTAGTGCTTATTCAAGAATTATAGATTTTAAAGCTCTTAAAGATATTTGTGATGAAGTTAATGCATACTTTATGGTAGATATGGCTCATATTGCAGGGTTAGTTGCGACTGGAGTTCATCCATCACCAGTGCCTTATGCAGATTTTGTTACTTCAACAACTCATAAAACACTAAGAGGTCCAAGAGGTGGATTAATTCTTTGCAAAGAAAAATTTGCAAAGCAAGTAGATAAAACAATTTTTCCGGGAACTCAAGGTGGTCCATTAATTCATACAATTGCTGCAAAAGCTGTTTGTTTTAAGGAGGCCTTAGAACCTAGCTTTACAAAATATGCAAAAGATGTAGTAGATAACTGTAAGGTATTATCTGAAGTACTTACTTCTTATAACTTTAACATAGTTTCTGGTGGAACAGATAATCATCTTATTTTAGTAGATTTAACTAATAAAGATGTAACTGGAAAAGATGCAGAAAAACTATTAGATTCAATTGGAATTACAGTAAATAAAAATACAGTTCCAAATGAAACAAGAAGCCCTTTTATAACTTCAGGTATAAGAATAGGAACACCTGCTGTGACTACAAGAGGATTTAATCAAGAAGATATGAAGGAAATAGCTTCTATTATTAATGATGCTTTAACTAATAAAGAACCTAATACAAAAGAATTATCAAATAGAGTTAAAGAATTATGTAAAAAGCATCCTTTATATAACTAAGTAAATATTTTAAGAGGTAGAATATAAGGGTAAATAACCGTTGTATTCTACCATTTTTTTTGATAACATAACTTATAATAGAACTTAAAAGAAAAGGAGAAAACAAATGAAATTAATATCATGGAATGTTAACGGAATTAGAGCTTGCGTAAAAAAGGGCTTTTTAGATTTTTTTAATGAAATAGATGCAGATATTTTTTGTATTCAAGAAAGTAAATTACAAGCAGGTCAAATAGATTTAGACTTAGAAGGTTATCATCAATATTGGAATTATGCTGAGAAAAAAGGATATTCAGGTACTGCTATTTTTACTAAAAAGGAACCTATATCAGTAAAATATGGATTAGGTTTTGAAGAACATGATCAAGAGGGTAGAGTAATAACTTTAGAATTTGATAATTTTTATATGGTAACAGTATATACTCCAAATTCTAAAACAGCCCTTGAAAGACTTGATTATAGAATGGTTTGGGAAGATTTGTTTAAAAAATATTTAAAAGAACTTGAAGAAACTAAACCGGTTATAGTTTGTGGTGATTTAAATGTTGCGCATAAGGAAATAGATCTTAAAAACCCTAAAAATAATACTAAAAATGCAGGATTTACTATGGAAGAAAGAAATAAATTTACAGATTTAATAGATGTAGGTTTTGTTGATACCTTTAGACACTTCTACCCAGAAGAAACAGGCGCTTATTCTTGGTGGTCTTATAGATTTAATTCAAGAGCTAATAATGCAGGATGGAGGATTGACTACTTCCTTACATCAGAAATTTTAAGAGATAAGTTAGTAGATGCTAAAATTCACCCAGAAGTTTTAGGTTCAGATCACTGTCCAGTAGAATTAGAAATAAATTTATAATTAAATCTAAAACTAATATTTACTTTAAGATTTAAATTATGTTATGAGTTTTAGAAAAGTAATATAATAGATAAGGACATTAGGTATGTCCTTATCTATTTCTTTTTTTAAAATATTAAAAAGGTTTATAAGGTATTATTGTTAACTTGGTCATAAGAGACCAAGTTAACAATAATACGTATAGTAACTATTCTTTTGAAAAATCAACTATACCTTTGTCTACAATTACTATTTTATATCCTGGTAATAGTTCTGCTATTTTATATTTTGGAGAATTCGGAGTTAATTTTATAGTTTGTATTAAGGCATCATTTTGATCAAAAACTACAAAATAAGCAGAATCTTTTTCAGAGGCATTTCTAATGTATTGTAGTTCATTTAAAGGGGTATCAAAATTACTGACCCTATACACACCTTCTGTAAGGGGGGATACAAAATTATAATTAATATCTGCACTTACTACTGTGCAATAAAAAGATAGAAAAATTAGTAGAGTAAATATAAACTTTTTCATTATTACACTTCCTTTAAAGTAAAATTAAGTAGATTTAAAGATAATAATAATCTAAGTGTAATTTTATTTAGATAAAAATATTTCTCCATCACCTAGAACTATAATTTTATAATTAGGTTCTAAATCACTTAACATATATTTATTAGAATTTGGTTTCATTTTTAAGGTTTGAATTACTGATTTATTTTCATCTAAAAGTGCAAAATAAATACTATCATTTGTAGATATATTCTGAACATAATGAATGTTTCCTAATGATTCAATAATATTACTAACACTATAAACACCTTCTTTTAATATATTACTTTCAACTTGTGGATTTGCATTTACTATATTACAATTTAATAATATACAAAGCAAAGTAAAATAAATTACTTTTTTCATTAAGAAAACCACCTTTCTATATTATTATAACTTTATAAATAGTAAATATTCAAAATTCTACATTACTAGTATTTGACACATTTAAATTTATATATGTGACTCAATTTATTAAGAATTAATTTTCTAATAATCTATAAGATACTTTATAAATTCCGCTATCTCTATAGTGTGTGTAAATACAATAATAAATAATAAGACATTTTACATTACATTTGTACTTATATAGATATTTTTGTGTACATATATGTTTTTTTCTATATTTATAAGCAGATTAGATAGAATCTATAGTGATATAAAAGTAAGCATACTTAGAAATTAAACTTCTTTATTGAAAGGTATATTATAGATATATATAAGAAATGAAATTTAGAGGTGCAAAATGGAATCAACTATAAGTAAAGATAATAATAATGAAAGTAGAATATTAAAATATTCAGTAATAACAACTTTATTCTTTGGAATATTAGGACTTGTATGGGGTTGACTGATAGAATCTGAAATGATAATCTTTGATGGATTATTTTCTTTTGTAAGTGTAATATTATCTTCTTTATCCCTAGGAGTATATAAAATAATTCAAAATAAGAAGGTCGAGGATCTACCTTTTAGTAAGTATATCCTTGAACCTATTATTATAGGGATAAACGGAATAATCCTTATAATAATGTGTTTATCTTCATTAAGAGGAGGAATAGATTCTATTAGAAATGGTGGAAATACGGTAGAGTTAAGTAAAGCCACTATATATTCAATTATTTCAACGGTAGGTTCTATAATTATATATTTAAAAATAAAAAAAGAAGGCAAGAAAATTAATTCGGAATTAATTAATATGGAAAGTATTCAATGGAAAATGGATGGAATTTTAAGTGGAGCAGTTTTAGTAGGGTTTTTAATAACTTTTATTATTTCAAAAACAAAACTCAATTATTTAACAAATTATATAGACCCTACTATGGTAATAATAACTTCAGTTATGTTTTTAAAGGCTCCTATACAAATGGTAATTAGTAACTTAAAAGAAATAATGGGATTTAAAGTACCAGAAAATATTAATTTAGAAGTAATTAAACAAGCAGAAGAAATAAAAGTTGAATATAATTTTAATAATGTTTTAACTAAAGTTTTAAAGATAGGTAGAAGTATAAAAATAGAAGTAGATTTTATAGGTGAAGATAATATTTCTAAAGAAATAAAAGAAAATATTAAAACAGAATTATATTATGGAATAAAAAGTGATAACTATTATAAAGATATGAATGTAGCTTTTAATAGATTAGCTATTAGTTCTTAGTATTTAAAATATACCCTTTGGCAAGGAAAATTTAAAAGAAAATATATTTAGAATAGCTACTAAACCAAGTTTGCTTGCTAACTCATTAAAAGAGATATCCATTAACATAAGGGATAGTAGCTATATTTATATGAAAATGTTAATAATGAACATGGATAAAATGAAATTTAATTTTTGGATTACTCCAACCTAAATCATAAGGTACAAGAAGCCTATTTGTATTATGACAGGTAACTAGAGGGTAACCTTTAGAATCATAGCCTGTAACAGTAGAAATATGTGTTATTCTATCTTTCTTTTCATAAGCTACAAAATCCCCTGGTCTTAAATTAAAACCATCTTTGTAAACCTGTTGGTATGTTCCCTTTGATATATAAGAAGCTCTTCCGCTAGAAATCATATAATTTTTAAAGCCTTGGGCATTAAGCCAAGCTTTGGTTCCTTCTTTACCTGAATAATTCCAAAGAGAATTTTTTTTAAAGCCTCCTCCTTCGTGTAATATTTGAGAAGCGAAGTTTGCACAGTCTCCACCATCAGGATTATGATCTTTATAATTTTTATTATATTTGAAAGTAAATTCTTCATCTGGAGAAACACCACAATATTTATGAGCGTAGTTTATAGCATTTTCAAGCCGTTCACTTGGAGCAAATTCAGGTTTAGTTCTAGATAAAATATAATCTCTAATATCATCAGATTTTTTATTCATATCTAAAGAATCCGCAAAAGGGTCTGTGTACCATTCTTTTGTTATTATGTATTTATCGTCTATTTTTTTTAAATTTAAGTAGTGATTAGTACCTAATCTAAAATTATTATTTATATCAGGAGAATCTGTATAAGCATAATTAAAATCTGTTGCAACATCACAAATTACTCCATAAAGACCAGGTTCTTTTTCTACAACTTTTCTAATTCTTACAATTGAATTTATACTTGTAAATTTTACACCTTGCTTTTTAGACCAATCAATTAAATACTGAGTCTTTTTAGATTCACTTTCATATGCCCAAAGGCTAACTTTAATTTTTAAATCATAAAATTCTTTTAAAACCTTTGAATCAGATTCCAAAACAGCTAGGTTTCTTTTAGAAAATAAATCTTCAATTAAAATTTTAAATTCTGATTTAACCTCTTCCGAGGAGCTTTTAGAGGTTTCTTGAAAAGCTAAGGCTAAATTTATCGGGAATAAACTTAGAAGTAATAAAGTCATTAAAATAAAACTTATAAATCTGTATTTAAATTGAAATTTCAAAATAATTCCCCTCTCTAAATTGAATCATATTAGTAGTTTATACAAAATAACATAATTTATAGATTTTTTAGATTAATTTAAAAAGGATGTTTTTAGCAAATTAGTAATATCAAACATATAATAGAATATTATGTTTTAAGGTAGGAATAATATGAAAAGTATTAACAACTTATATAAAGGTGCAAAAGAAATAAAATTTGAATTAGGGGATAATTTAGTATTTATTTCTGATATCCATAAAGGTGATGGAACTTTTTATGATTCCTTTTTATCAAATGCTAATATATATAAAACAGCTCTATCCTATTATTATAGAAAGGCTTTTGTTTATGTAGAAGTAGGTGATGGAGATGAATTGTGGAAAAATAGAACATTTACAGATATTGCTTATAATTATATTGATGTATTTAAGGTTTTAAATAAATTTAAAAAGGAAAATAGAATTTATATGATTTATGGAAATCATGATATAATAAAAAAAAGAGAAAACTTTTATAATAATCAAGTGAAAGTTTTTAAAAAAGATAAATCTGAATATTGTAAAGAATTTTTAAATTTTATTAAAGATTTACCATTTTATGAAGGTTTAAAATTTAATTTTCAACCAGTTGATGAAGACTTTTTAGTAGCTCATGGTCATCAAGTAGATCCAATGAATAATAAATATTGGATTGTTTCAAGGTTTTTAATAAGATATGTATGGAAATTTTTATATGGACTTGCAGGTTTTAAGGATCCAACAAGCCCAGCTAAAAATAATACTAAAGGAAATAAAGTTGATAGAAAGCTAGGAAAATGGGCAAAGGATAATAATAGAATGTTAATTTGTGGACATACTCATAATAGTAGAATGCCAAGTATTGATGAAGTTCCATATTTTAATGATGGATGTTGTGTTCTACCAAATGCCATGACAGCAATTGAAATTGAAAGTGGAAATGTATTTTTAGTAAAGTGGAGCATAGAAGCTCAAGAGTCAGGGGCTCTTTGGGTTAGGAGAAAAATAATAACAGGACCAGAAGATTTAAGTAAATATTTACTTAAGGCTAAAGACGATAGGATAAAAAAAGCATTAAGAGATGCAGAAATAAAAGAAGAAACAAGGAAAGAAAAAGATAAACTTAAATACAAATTAAATATTAAAAATAAAAATAAAAATAAATAAATGTTTATGAATTAGATATTAAAGGAGACATAAAGATGAATTCAATAGATTTACATTGTGATACAGCAAGTAGGATATTATATGAAAACTTAAGTTTAAAAGATAGTATTTGTAAGGTTGATATAGAAAAACTTAAAAAATCTAAAGCTTTAGCACAGGTTTTTGCACATTTTATAGAACTTGATTTGGTTGAAAACCCTTATGATGAATTTATAAAAATGAATAAAAGGTTTATGTTAGAATTAGAAAAAAATAAAGATGATATAGAATTAGTGACTAATTTAGTAGAACTTGAAAAAGTAAATAAAGCTGGGAAAATAGGGGCTATGCTTTCTATTGAAGAGGGGGAAGTTTTAGAAGGAAAAGTTGAAAGAGTAGAAGAAATTTATAACTTAGGTATAAGGTTTGTAACATTAACTTGGAATTTTAAAAATAGCATAGGTTATCCTAATGCTGGATTTGAATTTAAAGATAAAGGACTTACTACAAAGGGAAAAGAAATAGTAGAAGAAATGGAGAGACTAGGAATAATACCAGATTGTTCTCATTTATCAGATGGTGGCTTTTATGACCTTATAGATATTTGCAAGAAACCTTTTGTTGCAACTCATTCAAATGCAAGGGCTATAACTAACCACCCAAGAAATTTAAGTGATGATATGATTAGAAAATTAGCTAATAAAGGTGGGGTTATGGGACTTAACTTTTGTGGAGCCTTTATAGGAAATAGCGATATAGCTACTATTGATTCTATGGTAAGACATTTAAAATATATTAAGGATATTGGTGGTTCTGATATATTAGCTTTAGGAACAGACTTTGATGGAATAGGAAATGAAGTTGAAATAAAAAATATTGGAGAAATAGGGATATTAAGAGATGTATTATTAAAAGAAGGCTTTACTAATACAGAAGTAGATAAACTATATAATTTAAATGTAAAAAGAATTATGAAAGATTGTTTAAAATAGGAGAATAATATGGAAAACATGCAAGGGAAAATAGCTTTAGTAACTGGTGGTTCAAGAGGTATTGGAAGGGCTATAGCTCTTGAACTTTCAAAAAATGGAGCTACAGTAATAATAAATTATTCAAAGGATGAAAAGGGAGCAGAAAGTACTATAAAAAAAATTCAGGAAGAGGGGGGTTATGGAAAATCTATAAAGGCTGATATAAAGAATTATAATAGTGCCAAAGAGGTTATAGATTTTGTTATAAATAACTTTGGGAAAATAGATATTTTAGTAAATAATGCTGGAATATCAACTATTGGATTATTTATGGATGCAACAAAAGAAGATATGGATAATCTTATGGGTACAAATCTTTTTGGTGCTATGTACTTAAGTAAACATGCCTTGCCTCATATGATAAATAGAGGGCTTGGAAACATAATAAATATATCTTCAATGTGGGGGGAAGTTGGAGCTTCCTGCGAGGTTTTATATTCAGCATCTAAAGGAGGGATAAATTTATTTACTAAAGCATTAGCTAAAGAAGTTGCACCTATGGGAATAAGGGTAAATGCTATCGCACCAGGGGTTATAAATACAGAGATGAATTCATTTTTATCTAAGGAGGATAAAGAAGCGCTTGAAGGAGAAATACCTTTTAATAGATTTGGAAAAGTTGAAGAAATTGCAAAGGCAGTTACATTTTTATGTAATGATGAATGTAGCTATTTAACAGGACAGATAATAAGAATAGATGGTGGAATGATATAAGCAGAAGATTACTTACTAATCTTCTGCTTATTAATGTTTCTTTTTAAACTTTTTATAAAGTTTATTTATAGATAATATAACAAGTTTTATAAAAAGATATATAGAAAATACATAGAGAAACCCATATAATCCATAGGCTATATCAGCAAATTCCATATTACCTCTGTTTGTTAGTTTTTGTTGTATTTCTATAGCAAAAACTATAACTATCATTACTGTTAATGTATAAATAAAAGATATTGCTGTGACGCTATATTTTGCAAGCTTTTTAAATAGTATTTGTGTTACTCCAAATATTATTATACCAATTATAGCCATAAATATAAAATGAAGCTGTTTATCGGTTAGTGAATATTGACCAATACTTACAATGTCTAATACTTTATCGTGTAAATCATTAATAATATCAGCCATAGATTTTAATAATTTTACCATAGTATTCCCCCAAGATGTTTTTTGTAGTAATTATATCATTAAATAAGCTGTTTTTCCAATTTTTAAATAAGTAGATAGGTTTATATGATATAATAAAAAGGTGATATATATATATTTGGACTAATGGAGCATCTACCTAATATATTCGGTAGATGGGCTTTAACACTAAATTCAGTTATCAATACTTTGTTCAAAAGTTCCATCTAATTCAGGCAAGCTTCAGTAGATGGACTTAATTACTAAGTTTATACTTAGTTATCACTAGTATTTACTAAGTAATTAATTCAAAGGAAGAAGTTATAGTAACTTATCTACAGGATGAATTATTATAATTTCCTATAAAATAAAAAATAAATAATTAAAGGTAGCTTAGTATATAGAAATTAGTTGCTCTTAAAAGAGAAAGGAATAAATTATGGGAAAATCGTTAGTTCTTGCAGAAAAACCTTCTGTTGGAAGAGAAATAGCAAAAATAATTAAATGTAATCAAAATAAAGGTGCTTACTTTGAAAGTGATAAATATATAGTAACGTGGGCTTTAGGTCATTTAGTTGGGTTACAAGATCCAGAGGATTATGATAATAAATATAAAACATGGTCTATGGAAACTTTACCAATGCTTCCAAGTCAAATGAAGCTTACTGTACTTAAAAAAACTTCAAAGCAATTTTATGAAGTTAAAAAGTTATTAAATAGAAATGATGTAGATGAAATAATAATAGCAACAGATGCTGGACGTGAGGGAGAATTAGTTGCAAGATGGGCAATAGAAAAGGCTGGAGCTTCTAAAAAAAGAATAAAAAGACTTTGGATATCTTCTCAAACTAATAAAGCAGTCCTTGATGGATTTAAAAACTTAAAAGATGGAAAAGAATATTATAATTTATATAAGGCAGCTGTTTGTCGTGCTGAAGCTGACTGGATTGTAGGTCTTAATGTAACAAGAGCTTTAACTTGTAAATATAATGCTCAATTATCAGCAGGAAGAGTTCAATCTCCAACTTTAGGTATGATAGTTAACAGAGAAGAAGAAATTAAGAACTTTAAACCAGAAGATTACTTTAATATTCAAGGAAAATCAAAGGGCTTTAATTTAAATTGGGTAAGTGATAAAGGATCTTCTAATATAAATAAAGAAGACATAGCTGATAATATAATTAATAAAATAAAAGGTGAAGATTTAAAGATAGAAGATGTTAATAAAAGTAATAAAAAAGTTTATTCAAAACCACTTTACGACTTAACAGAACTTCAAAGAGATGCCAATAAGATTTGGGGTTATTCTGCGAAAGAAACTTTAAATTTAATGCAAAGATTATATGAAAACCATAAAGTTTTAACTTATCCAAGAACAGATTCAAGATATGTTACAACAGATATAGTTGCTACTTTAAAGGATAGATTAAGAGCAGTTGCTTTTGGTGAATATAGAATATATGCAGATGAACTGTTAAGAACTGATATTAAAGGAAATAAAAGCTTTGTAGATAATAGTAAGGTATCAGATCACCATGCTATAATTCCAACAGAAGAAAAGGGAAACTTAGCAAACTTAAGTACTCAAGAAAGACATATATATGATTTAGTAGTAAAAAGATTCTTAAGTGTTATGTTACCTCCTTATGTTTATGAGCAAACTACAATAAAAGGAAACGTTAAAGGTGAAACATTTATAGCAAAGGGAAACCGTACTATAGATAAGGGCTTTAAAAAGTTATATGAGAAAATTAATATAGATGAGGAAGAAGAAGCTCAAGAATTACCTGTAATTAATGTAGGAGATATTATTAAGGGAGTAACCTTTAATAAAATAAAGAAACAAACTACACCTCCAGGAAGATTTAATGAAGGAACTTTACTATCAGCTATGGAAAATCCACATAAATACGTTAATGTTGGTAAAGATGCAGCAAAGACACTAGGAGAAACTGGTGGACTTGGAACCGTTGCTACAAGAGCAGATATAATTGAAAAGCTATTTAACTCCTTTGTAATAGAGAAAAAAGGTAAGGAAATAGTTCCAACTTCAAAGGGATATCAGCTAATGGAGTTAGTACCAGAAGACTTAAAATCACCACTACTTACAGCTAAATGGGAAAAAGATTTAGATAATATATCAAAAGGAAAAACAAATCCAAATAACTTTGTAGAAGATATGAGAAAATATGCTGCAAAATTAGTAAATGATGTTAAGGTTGGAAGTTCAAAGTTCCATCACGATAACCAAACAGGTAAAAAATGTCCTGACTGTGGTAAATACCTTCTTGAAGTTAAAGGTAAAAACGGAAGAATGCTAGTTTGCCAAGATAGAGAATGTGGTCATAGAGAAAACCTAGCAAGACTTACTAATGCTAGATGCCCTGAGTGTAAGAAGAAACTTGAACTTAGAGGCGAAGGAGAAGGTAAGATATACGTTTGTCCAGGAACTAACTGTAACTTTAGAGAAAAGGCTATACAATTTGAAAAAAGATTTGATAATAAGGGTAAAGTAGACAAAAGAGAAGTAAATAATATGATGAAGAAGATGAATAAAGAAGCAGAAGAATTTAATAACAATCCTTTTGCAGCACTTCTTGGAAATATAAACCTTGATAAGTAAGTCTCCAAATTTTACATTTGGTCAGACGAACTTACACCTACGAACGTACGTGAGTAGTGTGTTTCCCCTCGGTCTCCAAATTTTATATTTGGCTAGACGAACTTACACCTACGAAAGCATATGAGTAGTGTTTTTCCACTTAGAATAAGATTTTTATTAAAATTAGATATTAAAATATAATGATAGAGATATAGGATATGTAGTTAGATGACTATGTATCCTATATTTATATTATATAATAGTTATGTATATGAAATGATTAGAATAAAGAGCAAGGAATTGTATATTTGGATAATACAAATTAAAACATATTAGGTTTATAATTTACTTAAATTTCAAGACTTCGACAATTTTCTATGAAAACGTTTGACAATTACTAAAAAATGGGTTAAGATTTTCCTATTAATAAACATATATATTAATAAATTTATTTAAAAGGGGAATACTATTATGAGCGGTTATAACGCAGTATTAGCAAGAAATACGGAAGATGTTCCAAAAAATATCGGTAAATATTCACAAACTGTAGCTTTCTCTCATTACAATAATCTTTCAGCTCAATTACCTATTGATTCAAAAACTGGTAATTTAGTAGCTGGTGGAGTAAAAGAACAGGCAAAGCAGTGCTTTAAAAATATTAAGGCAATTTTAGACAGTATTGACCACGTTATGAGTGACGTTGTTAGAATCACTGTATTCGTTAAGAATATCAAAGATGTTGACGCTGTAGACGAAGTTTACAAAACATTCTTCACAACATATGTTCCTACACGTACGACAGTTGCAGTTGCAGCTTTACCTATGGATGCTTTGGTACAAGTTGAAGCAATTGTTTCAAATGGTGAAGGTACAATTCCAAATGCACCACAATCAGGGGATCTTATAAAACTTACAAATAACACTGTAAATGCGCCAACAAGTACTCTTTCTACACAAACTGTAGCTTTTTCTCATTACAATAATATTTCAGCTCAATTACCTATAGATCCGAAATCTGGTAAATTAGTAGCTGGTGGTGTAAAAGAGCAGGCTGGACAATGCTTAAAGAATATAAAGGCAATTTTAGAAAGTATCGATGTTCCTTTTGATGATATTGTTAAAATTAATATTTTCCTTAAGAACATATCTGATACTGAAGCAGTAAATGAAGTTTATAAAACATTCTTCCCAGACTCAGCTATTGCTAGAGCAGTAGCTTATGTTCCTGCAAGGACAATAATTGCAGCTTCAGCTCTACCTATGGATGCATTAGTACAAATTGAAGCAGTAGTGTCACACGGGGATGGTACACCTCCACAACTTGTTGAGGACAGACATGGAATCGTTATCTGGGCAAACAACACTGATAATGCACCAAAGTGTTCTTTATCTACACAAACTGTAGCATTCTCTCATTACAATCACCTTTCAGCTCAATTGCCATTAGATCCAAAAACCGGCAAGTTAGTAACTGGTGGTGTAAAAGAGCAAGCGAAGCAGTGCTTAAAAAATATTAAAGCAATTGTAGAAAGTATCAATCACGTTATGGAAGACGTAGTTAAAGTAAATGTTTTCCTTAAGAATATCTCAGATATTGATGCTGTAGAAGAAGTTTACACAACATTCTTCCCAGGCGGAGTTCCTGCAAGAAGAACAGTTGGAGTATCAGCTTTACTTAACGATGCTTTAATACAAATAGATGTAGTTGTAGCAAACGCTGAAGGAACACCTCGAAAATAATAAGAGGTATTTGTTTGTAAATACAGGAACTATCAAGGTTACTTGTTAATACAGACGGTGAATGCGAAATAGCATATTATAATGATAAAAAGAGGCTGACTCAAATGAAATTTGAGGCAGCTTCCATTTTTTAATAGAGCAGATGAAAAAACATCAAGATTTTAGCCGATTATGGCAGACATCTTGATGCTTTTTTAGTTTCTGAGGATAACAAAAACTTGGTTATTAAGTAGAAGAGTTTAATAATAATTCTTTTGTTCGGATGTCATAACTTATAGGTGGAGCTTTTATATTTATATTAGAAAAAATATGATATTATATAAATATATACAATCAAGTGAGGAGAGATTATTGGAAATATGAAAAATAATACTGTAGAAAAGGTTTTAAATATAATATTTACATCATCAATATTATTGGGTATTTATTCGATAGTAAAAACTTACTATTTTGATAGAAGAAACTTACCAGAGGGAGTATGCCCTGTTACAAATAATAGAGCACTTCTATTTCTAAGCATTGGAATATTGATACTTTATATGATTTTAAGTACTATTTACGAAAAAAAGATTAGAAAGGTTGAATAAAGATGATAAGACCAATTGTAAAAGATATATTATTCCTAGGGCAGAAATCAGAGCTTGCAACTAAAGATGATGTAGAAGTTATTGATGATTTAGTTGATACCTTAAAGGCAAATTTAGAGTGTTGTGTTGGTATGGCTGCTAATATGATAGGAGTTAAAAAACGAATATTGGTATTTTGTGTAGGTGATATAATTATTCCTATGGTGAATCCAGTTATATTAAAGAAAGATAAAGGTTATGAGATAGAAGAAAGCTGCTTATCTTTAACTGGCTTTAGAAAAACAATGAGATATGAATCAATTGAGGTAGAATATCTTGATAGAAACTTTAAGAAGCATAAACAAAGATTTACTGGATTTACTGCACAGATTATTCAACATGAAGTAGACCATTTTGAAGGTATAATAATTTAAGAAATAAATTTAATAGAAAACCTCGACAATACAGAAATGTGTTGTCGAGGTTTTTATATGTTGGTGTAATTTTACAGTAACTTAATCAGCTCTTCTAGCTCTTCACATAAATCTTTTGCAAGTATAAAATTAGTATCTTTTAAAGCTAATTCTATTTTTGTTTCAATTAATTTTTTATTTTGTTCAATTTCTAAATAGTCTTTACCAAAATGATTAGCATAAATCATCTTTTTGAATTTTTTCATTTTCATTTTTCTAATTGTCTTATCTTCAATGATTAGAACAAAATCCATACAGTTTACTATAGAATAGAAATCATGGGAAATCATTAGAATAGCACCGTTATAGTTTTCTATGGCTTTTTCTAGCGCTATTTGTGAATATGTATCTAAATGACTTGTTGGTTCATCAAGAAGTAGCATGGTTGCTTTACCAGCAGAAATTTTAGCTAATTGAAGTATGTTTTTTTCTCCACCAGATAAAGAACCTATCTTTTGATTAATTAAGTCTTCTTCAAAACCATAGTTTGAAAGATATGATATAATATCCTCAGAAGTTTCAAAACCAGCATCGAAGAACTCTTCAAGTATAGTATTAGAATAATTTAGTGTTTTGCCTTGGAGTTGAGATAAATAAGCCACTTCAATGTCTTCATTTATTTCAATAGAATCATGATTATTTTTAAAGATTTCTCTAAGTAAAGTGGTTTTTCCTGTACCATTTGGACCGATAATAGCTACTTTATCAGTAGAGTTAATCTCAAAGTTAATATTTTCTAGAAGTATATCATCAAAGGCAACACTGTAATCAGTAACTTTTAAAGCAATAGTTTCTTTGATTTCATCATCTGTAACAAAACTGATATTAGGTTCTTTAATATCTACAAATGGAGCTTTAATTCTACGTTTTTCTAATCTTTCTTGAATTTTAACTCTAGCATTTAGTGTTTTTCCTCTAAAAGATTCAGCATTATCACTTGCGATAACTCTTAGTTTATTTATTAAGATTTCGTTTCTATAAATTTCTTCATTATCAGCAGCAGCAAGTTCTTGTAACTCAATTTTAGTTTGAAGTAATGAGAAGTTATAATCAATATATCTTCCATCAAACTCTTGTAGTTCCATATTTTCAAGGTGAATGATTTTGTTGAAACAATGATTTAATAGATATCTATTGTGAGTAATAATTAACATTGTTCCTTTGTGTGAATTAATTAAATCTTTAAGAGAATTAAGGTTTTCAAAGTCTAGAAACACATCTGGTTCATCCATAATCATCAAGCTTGGATTATTTATCATTGCTTTAATTACTTGAATAAGTTTGAATTCTCCACCACTAAGTTCAGATATCATTAGATTTTTATACTTAATTAAATTTGTAAGATTTAGTTTTTTATCAATAATGTTTTGAAAGTCATTACCATTAATTGCATCAAATTTATCTAAAGCTTGTTGATATTTTTCTAGTAAAGTATCAATATCTGAAGATGTTTCCATTTCGGTACATATAGATGTTATTTCATCTTGTAGTTTAATAAATTCATCTCCTATATATTCGAAAACTGTAATGTCTTTTGTTTTGTCTAGTTGTGGGAATTGACTTACATACCCAATCCTACAATTTGGGGACATCTCGATGGTACCATCGAACATATATTTTTCAGGATCCATAATTATATCTATCAGTGTACTTTTTCCACTGCCATTTGTTCCTATAAAGGCACAATGTTGACCATCTTCTAATGTAAATGAAATGTTATTATATAGATCTTTTTGTGGGAATGAGTAGGACAAGTTGTCTACTTTTATCATATTATTACCTCTCTTTATCACTAAAAAAGAGCCTATAAAAAAATAAGCTCTTTAATATATTAACTTATCAATTGTAATTTCATACTTGGTTTTTATGTAGTAAAAGGTTTTATTAAGTTTAATATTGATAGCATAACACCTTTTTTAATTAAGTTCAATCATTTCATATTGGCAAGTGAGTCCAGCAAAAGATTCCCAAGCAGAGTCCAGGGTAGAATAAATTTCCTTACATACATGAAATTATTAGAATCAATAACAAGTGACCGTAGCACAAATAACGCAGATTTTTTATTGATAGTGGTTGATGGTATTTATATCAACCATGAAAAGCCAGGATAGAAATATCTTGGCTTTTGCTTATGTTAATTAGATTATTTTTATGAGTTTATCTGATAAATCTTACCGATAGGAATTGTAAACATAAATCCTACCCCAGTACTTGAAATTCCATCAACAGCTTCTTGAACTACAGATACTGCCTTTTCAACCATACTTTCATTTTCAAGGACGGTAAAAATTGTTTTACTATAGGGATGTGAATCAGAAAGAAGCATATTCAATGAGCTAAAGAGTGGAATATTCCTATATTCACTATTAACTATAGCACTTCCCATTCCTTGGCTATCTAATATAGTTGCGCCACTAATTCCGAGCTTTACAAAACCATCTAGAACATCATCTAAATAATCAATTGCATTTAAAACAACAATTAAAGCATACATAATACCATCTCCATTCTAATTCTTTATTTAACATATTAGTCACACGTCTGTGGTGAGGTATGAACTAAATTTCTTCCTTTACTAGGTTTTTCTTTTTTATCTATTCCATTTATTTCACCAGCTCTTTGTATAGCTAGTTTTGCAAATATTGGGCCTGTGACTTCATATATTAATACACTAAACATTATAATAGTGCTTATAGGTACTGAAAACTCTGGCAATTGTTGATTAACTAGAACAAGAAGACCTATTGATATTCCACCTTGAGGGAGTAAAGTAAATCCAAGATATTTTGTAACCATAGGATCTGATTTCAATGCTTTAGCGCTACTCCATGCACCAAGCATTTTCCCAGCGGCTCTTGCTAATACATAAGCTATACCTAGGGAGCCAACGCTTATGAGGATACTTAAATCTAAGCTAGCACCTGCTAAAGTAAAGAATAGAAGATAGAGTGGTGATGCAAAATCATTTATGGAATCAAAAACTCTCTTAGAATTTTTTAAAGTATTTACTAGGGTTGTACCCATTACAATACATGTTAATAAAGGAGATAATCCTAGTAAATTAGAAATTCCAGTTGCCATTCCAATTGCCATTAAAGAAATAGCTTGAAGTTCATCACGACCAATGGATTTTCTTGCTAAAATAACAAGTATAGCTCCAAGAACTAGTCCTAATATAATAGAACCTAATATCTCAATAGCTGGTCCACTAATAATTTGCATAATAGAAAAATCTACTTTACCAATTGATAGTTTTGCCAAAGACATAGCAATACCAAAGGCTATTATTCCTAAAACATCATCTAAAGCAACTACAGGTAAAATTGTATTTGTTAGTGGACCATGAGCTTTATATTGCTTCATTACTAATAGAGTTGCAGCTGGTGCTGTAGCAGCTGACATAGAGGCAATTACTACACTAAATGCAAAAGGCTGATTAAATATATAAAACATAACAGAAAAAACTAAAACAATAGCTCCTAAAACCTCTGCTAGAGTTATAAAGACGATAGACTTTCCGAGCTTTAACATATCCTTAATAACAAACTCATTTCCAATGCTAAATGCAATTACAGCTAAAGCTAATTCGCTGATTGCTGAAAATGATTTAATATCCTGTGAATTAATGAGTTTAATAAATGAGGGTCCAAGAAATAGTCCGGCTACTAGATAACCCGACACGTTGGGAAGTTTAAAGAACCTAGCTACCTTTCCACCAATAATTCCAAAAAATAATACAATACTGATTTTCAATAGTAAATTCAAATGACTGCCTCCATATAATAATTATTAAACATTATGACACACGCTTAACGCTTTTAATCTCATTAACCTTTAAATACTATGGGCCTCCTCTTTTGGATATATTTATAGACATCAAAAAAAGCGGATAAACTAACTCGAATTGAGCTTCGTCATTCGCTTGGTGTACTCCTATGGGATTAGCTGACGGGTTAGGGATTCCAAGTAACCCTTTCTAAGTATAGAATTCACCCCGAAATTTGGTTCTCCCACTATCATAATGATATTCGGAATTGTTTGTTAAAGCTTATCATAGGCAAGATGTTAAGTCAAATTTCCCAATTATTCCAGCGGTTGTAATAGGGTGTTGAAGGAAATAATAGTAAAGAGAATAGTTAGAAATTAAATAAGGTATAAATAATATTAATAAAAAAGTGTTAAATTAATAAGGAATATATTGACAGATGGAATTTTTAGGAATATACTAATAAAAGATTAAAGTGAAAAGGAGGTAGGAATATGTTAAACATTATATTAAATTCAGAAATGTTAATTACAAATAATAAAATTAAATATGATAGCAAATATATTAATAACCCTATCTCGTGGTGTAAATTTAGCTACTAGCATAAATTTATACAAGATTACTTTATAAGAGACTAGATCCTTTTAAAATAAAAGGATAACTCTGTTTATATAAAGATAATTAAGGCCGAGGGTTATTGACCACGGCTTTTTGTTTTGTCTAAATTAATTATAAACAATAAAAGGCTATGGATGACCATGGCCTTTTCTTATTCTTGAGGAAATTATTATAATTTCGTCCTTCATTTCACAATGAATATATAATAGTTTGTGATGACTTGGAGTGAGCGACGTAATAACCAAACTATTATATGTTCATTTTTATTAAGAAAGGATGATGGGGATGTTTAAAAGATAAAGAATACAAATAAGATTATTAATAGCTTAAGGGGGCGTTTTTATGACTAGAATACTTAAATATGTTTTAAAATACAAAGGGATATTAATACTTGGAACTATTTCTATGATTGCAGTAATTGGTGTTGATTTATTCATGCCATATTTGCAACAAATATTTATAGATGATGGGATTATATCAGGTAATAGCAATGTAATAAGGAATGTTTTAATAGGTATTTTAATTATTACAATAATAAAAGCAATTCTTGGATATGGAAAAGAGTTTCTTTATGATATTTTAAGTGTAAAAGTACATGAAGATATTAAAAATGATCTTTTCAATCATATTCAAAAATTAGAATTTAAATATTTTGATGATATGAATACTGGAGAGCTTATGTCTAGAATAGGAGAAGATGTAGAAAATATATGGCAAACTATAGGATTTGGCCTTAGACTATTTATTGAAAATATAATATATTTTGTAGTTTCTACAGTAATTTTATTTGCATTAAATTTTAAGTTAGCACTAGCTTGCTTTATTATAATGGTGCCAATAGGGTTTATAGGAATGAAGTTAGAGGCGAAGTTTGGAAAATCATATGAAGAAATAAGTGATCAAACTGCTAAAATCAATACTACAGCTCAAGAGAATATTGCAGGAGTCAGACTAGTAAAAGCATTTTCAAGAGAAAAATATGAAATTAATAAATTCTTGAAAATGAATAAGACTTATTATGATTTAAATATGAAGCAAGGAAAAATAATTGGTGATTATTTTCCACCTATAGAATTTCTGACAAATATATCACTAGTTATAATGATAGTTTTTGGTGGATTTCTTGTTATGAAAGAGGAAATAACCATTGGGGTTTTAGTAGCTTTTAGTGGTTATATTTGGAATTTAATATGGCCAATGAGAATGCTCGGTGAATTAATAGATTTACTTTCAAGAAATAATGCTTCAGCTAAAAAAATATTTAAAATAATGGATAGAGAACCTGAAATTAAAAGTAAAAAAGAATGTTATAAAAATGATGTTATAAAAGGTGATATAACATTTGATAATGTTAGTTTCAAATATAAGGACGAATTTGTTTTAAAAAATATTAACTTAGATATTAAAGCAGGAAGTACAGTAGCAATAATGGGAACTACAGGATCAGGTAAATCTACATTAATAAATTTAATTGGAAGATATTATGATTTAAGTAATGGAAGTATAAAAATAGATAATGTAGATGTTAAAGATTATGATTTAGACTTTTTAAGAGAAAATATGTCTATTGTTCCTCAAGATACATTTCTATTCTCGGATTCAATAATAAATAATATAAAATTTAGTAATGATAATGCAGATAATGAAGAAGTTAAAAAAGCAGCATCAGAAGCTTGTGCTTTAGATTTTGTAGAAGAATTGGAAGCTGGATTATATACAGAAATAGGGGAAAGAGGAATAGGATTATCAGGAGGACAAAAACAAAGAATTTCAATTACTAGAGCTTTAGTAAGAAATGCAAAAATATTAATTTTAGATGATTCTACATCTGCTTTAGATATGGAAACAGAGCATAGATTACTAAAAAATCTATCAAAAAGAGAAAATCCTAGTACAACCTTTATTATTGCTCATAGGATATCTGCTGTTAAAAATGCAGATCTAATAATTTATTTAGAAAATGGAGAGATAAAGGAAAAAGGAACTCATAAAAATTTATTAAACCTTAAAGGTGAGTACTTTGATATTTATTGTAATCAATTTAAAGATTTTAATGTTTTAGAAGAGGAGGTAATATAACTTGGAAAGTAATTTAATAAAAAAAGATGAAGAAGTAATAAGAAGAAGTAAAAGTGAAATAACATTAAAGTTACTAGTATATCTAAAACCTTATAAATTAAAATCTTTTGTAATTATTATGCTAATGATTTTTGTTATGCTTTGTGGAATAATTAATCCTCTATTATTAGAAATAGCTATAGATGATTATGTAGTAAACAAAAATGTAAATGGATTGATATTAATAGGAGTAGCTTTAATTATATTAAATTTACTTGCATGGTTTCTATCAAAAATTAGATGGAGCATGATAACTTCAGTAACTAACAATATTTTAGTAAATATAAGACATGAATTATATAGTCATATACAAGGCTTATCTTTTGATTTTTTTGATGGTAGACCAATAGGGAAGATACTTGCAAGAGTAGTTGGGGATGTTAATGCCTTAAAGAACTTGTTTTCTCAAAGTATTCAATCCTTTATACCACAGATATTAAATCTTTTATGTGTATCTGTGATTATGTTTATTCTTAATTTTAAGCTAGCATTGGCTTCTGTTACTTTGCTACCTTTACTTGGAATAGCTATGTTTTGTATTGAGATATATTCAAGAAGAAGATGGGAAGTTTATAGAAATAAGAGATCAAATTTAAATGGATTTACTCATGAGGATTTTTCAGGGATAAAAATAGTACAAGGGTTTGCTAAAGAAAAAAGAACTGAAAAGAACTTTAAAGTAATGGTAAAAGAGTTAAGTGATTCCTTTGTTAAGGCTGTTATGCTAAATGATTTCTTTTGGCCTCTTGTAGAATTATCATGGGGGGTTGGAACATTAGTAATATTTGCAGTTGGATATAAACTAGTAATAAATAATGAAATAAAAATAGGTACATTAATAGCTTTTTCAATGTATGTAGGGATGTTTTGGAGACCTATTATGAATCTTTCAAGTTTTTATAATACTTTAATCACAAACTTTTCAGCAGCTGATAGAATATTTGACATTTTAGATGTGAAACCTATTATTAAAAATTCAAAAAATGCCAATAAAATTGCAGAAATTCATGGAGTTGTTGAATTTAAAAATGTAAGCTTTTCTTATGATGATAATACTGAAGTTCTTAAAGATATAAGTTTTAAAGTTAATAAGGGTGAGAAAATAGCTTTAGTTGGAGCAACAGGTGCAGGAAAGTCTACCATAGTATCTTTATTAAGTAGATTTTATGATCCAACATATGGTGAAATTCTTGTAGATGGTAAAAATATAAAAAATGTTGATTTAGAATCCTTAAGAAGTCAAATGGGAATAATGCTTCAAGATACATTTTTATTCTCTACTACTATTATGGAAAATATAAGATATGGAAAATTAGATGCTACTGATGAAGAAGTTACTAATGCTGCAAAGGTAGTTAATGCTCATGAATTTATTATGAAATTAGAAAATGGATATAATACAGAAGTAAATGAAAGAGGGTCAAGGTTATCATTAGGACAAAGACAGTTAGTATCTTTTGCAAGAGCTTTACTTGCAAATCCTAGAATTTTAATATTAGATGAAGCTACATCTAATATAGATACTCAAACAGAAAAATTAGTTCAAGATGGTATAGAAAAATTACTTTATTCAAGAACTTCTTTTGTTGTAGCACATAGATTATCTACAATACGTGATTGTGATAAGATTATGGTTATAAATGATGGTAAGATTGAGGAAGTAGGTAACCATACTGAATTGTTAAATAATAAAGGTAGTTACTATGAATTATATATGGCACAATATAAGTTTTTAAGTGAAGGAGCATAGAATTATGCAAACCTTATAGAAGGGAAAGATTATCAAAATATACAAAACAATTTTTGAAATTAAATTAATGTTATTAAAGATAAGAAAAATAAAATATTAACATTCTAGTAATAAAATTAATTTTATTACTAGAATG
>JARIDB010000099.1 GCA_029257045.1 Clostridium sp. | reverse complement strand
TATTATTCATGCCTTCATGATCTTGCGAGGAACTCTACTACTTATATTATATCCTATTATTATTCTTTATTAAACCAAAATGACGATAGTTATAAAAACTATCGTCATTTTCTTATATGCGAAATTTACTAAATAAACCTTTAATGAAAAATCTTGTTCACAGTTTGTTCACAACCCCCGGGGGCAATGTCATAAAGCTAAGTTTCAATAAAATGTAAACTAAAAAAATAAATATTCAGAAAATAAGAGTTTGTAAGAAATTCCTCTATAATAATACTACATTAATTAGTATTGACGGAGGAATTTTTTTATGTCTAAAATTACTAAGCTAAAAAGAGGAGTAGAAATATCAAATAATGTTATAAATGATATAATGTTTTTATATCAGTTTAGAACAAAAGTAACGCACTTTACAAGGATGGGAAAAAGTAAGATGAAATTTAATAACATAATATTATTTATGCTTAATTTTGTGAAAAAAAGTCTACAGTTAGAACTAGATGATTTTTTTAAGAAGATAGAAAAAAGCGATAAAACAATCAGTAAACAAGCATTTTCTCAGGCTCGCCGCAAGGTTTCACCTAAGGCTTTTATATATTTATTAGATAAAATTAATAATTGGTTTTATAGTGAAACGGATTTTAAAAAATATCGTGGATATAGATTACTTGCAATAGATGGAACTGTAATAGAACTACATAATAGTGAAGAATTAAGAAATACTTATGGATATATAAAAAATCAAAATTCAAATGTCGCTCGTGCACGAGCTGCGGCTCTTTATGATATAGAAAATGATATGATAATATCATCAAAAATTGATCATTACAAAAGTAGTGAAAGAACTGTAGCTGAAGAACTAATTGATAATATGTGTAACCTTGGAAAATACAATGATTTAATATTATTTGATAGAGGTTATCCTTCAAGAGATTTAATAGCTTTCATTGAATCAAAAAAGATAAAATATTTGATGAGAGTAAGTAGCAAATTCTTATGGGTTGTTGTAAATACCAGAGATTCCGATGAGATTGTTGAGATTACTCATAAGGGGAAGCGTATAAAAATAAGAGTAATAAAATTAACACTTGATTCTGGAGAAATAGAAACTTTAATAACTAATATATATGATAATAATTTTACAGTTGAAGATTTTAAGAAGTTATATTTTAAAAGATGGGGAATTGAAATTAAGTATAATGAAATAAAAAATAAATTGCAAGTCGAAAGTTTCACTGGTGAAACGCCTATTGCAATAGAGCAAGATTTTTATGCTACCATGTATCTATCAAATATGGTTTCTTTGGCTAAGCAAGATGCTAATGAAAAAATAGATGAAAACTATAAGGAAAAAGATTTAAAGTATGAGTATAAAGTAAATACTAATATTTTAATAGGAAAATTAAAAGATAAATTAATTCTTATGATATCTTCAAATAGTCCATGGAAACGATCAAGGATATTAAAAGAAATTGAAAAAGAAATAGCCAGGAATGTAGTTCCTATTCGCCCCGGTAGGTCTTTCGGAAGAAAGAATAATAAATCAACTCAAATGGCTAATAGAATGAATAAAAAAAGAGCTTTATAGAACTTTAACAATATATTTGCAACTGTAAATCTTTGGTTTATACTGAAGGTCTATTCATTATGCTTTTTTTAATTAATTCATAAATAAAAATAAAAAATAGTTCATTATTAAATAAACTATTTCTTATTTTTAGGTATTTTACAAAATATACAATCTTAGCTTTATGACATTGGGCCCGAGGGTCTTTGAGGGTCACGAAGTGTCCCTCTTGCTATTGCTTTTAATAAAGAGTAAGTTTAATAGACTAAATCCATATAAGTGCTCCATCGCAAATATATATGGAAATAAAAAAATCTAGATAGAAGTGGTTTAAGAAGAATATAAGGCTAGATATATATAATTTTAAATTGAAGGGATGTTAATGGAATTTATGGAGGCAACTTTGTTACTATTAATAGGAATTATAATAATTGCTTATTATAAATTAAAGGGAAAAGAGAAAGATATAAAACTTCAAAAAATGCAATTAAAGATTGCAAAATATGAAAAAAATAGGTTTGATTCAGTTATTAAACATACATACGATAATAGGTTTTGTATTAATTGCAAGTATGGAGGATATTTTAATTCAACAAAAAATGAATATGGTGATTTGGTATTTGGAGAAGTTGATAATAAATGTTTAAAATACAATGAAAGCATATCATTATTACGTCTTAAAACAAGTCAAATGTATAATCCGGCAATATATTGTGATGAATTTGAATTAAGCAAGGCATCTTTATATCAGAATTCAGATAATAATACAGTAAGGATTAAGTATATTGAAGATGATTATTTTTATCTAATTTATAAAGAGAACGAAAATAAAATTAAATTTTTATTTAAGGAATTATTTTTGAATAGAAAAAATAAAGGAGAAGAGATAAATAACTCAGAAGTTGTAGATATAATTGTAGAAGCCATAAGGTGTAATAAAATTAGTTTCAAATATAAAGATTATGCACAAGAAGAACTATTAAAATGGAATAATTTAAAAGGTAAATTAGTCAAACATAAAAGTAATGAAGAATTAGCTAATGGAAGGATTATAGATGTTTATAAATTTCAAGGTTTTAAGGGGTATGATAAAGCATATATAGAAGAATTAGCCGAATTTAA
>JARIDB010000126.1 GCA_029257045.1 Clostridium sp. | reverse complement strand
GTTTAAAAAATTAATATATAATCTTCCTACTCCTACTTCATTAGCACTTTCTAAACTCTTACCTTTTCCTAAATCAAAGGTTTCATCACAACATATATTAAATTTATTTGAAGTGAATAAGGGAATGAATTGACTTAACATATTATCAACTAGCTTTATACTACCTTTATCACTAACATTTAATGTATGGTGCGCCATTCTATCAACAAATGAATATTCATGGTTTTTATCTTCATTTAATTCACATAGATTTTTAAAGGTTTTAGTTCTTAAAACTTCATATAAGTGTCCAAAAGTCGCTATTGATGGTACAAGTTCAACATATTTGCTTTTACAGTATTTATCTAATAAGATTATTTCTTCTGAAGTTAATGGATCTTTATCCATCCACACTTCACTCATTCCTTTAAAAGCAAATGTGTGCTCTATATATAATTGAATTTGATTTATTTTATAAAATGCAGCTTTATCTACAAGGTTCTTTAATGTTTCTAATTTTGGTACTTTTCCTCTAGTAACATCATGATAAAATCCTCTATTTTTGAAATAAGGCTCGTCTTCAATTATTATCCCTGGTAAGTTTGATCCATATTGCTGTATTATCTGTATTAATGTTTGTACTCCATAAAAAATGCCTCTTGACGTTCCTGCTATTATCTCTATATATTCATTTTCTATTTTTAATTTATACTCTTCTTCTTTCATTGATGATTTTTTCTTAAAGATTATATATCTTGTGTACATATCTTCAGTAAAGCATTTTGTTATATTTGCTTTAAACCCAAAAACATTTTCTATTTCATTTTGTAATAGTAGAGCTGATTCTAGATCATTAAAATCACATTTATATTCTAATGCTATTTCTAAGTTTCTTTTTATTTTAAATATTGAATTAGATTCTATAACTTCTTTAGGCATTGGGATTAAATTCATATTTCCATCTCCTTATTAAATACCCTTTTTACTTTTAACATATTAAATCCTCTACATAATATATTATTGTTACTCTATGGTAATTTGGTCAACAAACATAAATGCCGGACCCTCGCCTGCCATAATACTCCAAGGAGGACATACCTCTTCATTCTTAGCAAACATCCTTATATATCTAACTTTTATGTCTTCCTCATAATTCACACTTATATTTTCTACAGCTACTTCTTTTCTGGGAATAGAATTTTCATGATATATCCTTTTACTATCCTTAAATTCATTCCCATCTACAGATACTTTAAAATCTACAAATCTCGGATAATAAATCCAAGCTCTAGTATCTTGTAGGAATCCTATTGTTATTTTACTAATATTTTTCTCTTCACCCAAATCTACTATTACATCTAAATCATCATGATAGCCAAGCCAACAGCCATCTGTATAATCATCGCTACCTTTTTTCTGATCTATTAAATCATAAACACCATTTTTATTGTATTTTTTTATATTAACTGGATTAGTAAAAGTCTTTATATCTTTGATTTTTAATGATGAATATAAATTAGCTGTTGATGTGTCGCTTTCTTTAAATCCATTCTTAAAAGCCTTGGCTTTAATTGTTGTAGACTCTTTTAAAACTATAGACTTTGTATATAATAACGAATTATCATTAGGCTCACTATCATCTAAGGTATATCTAACCTCTCCATTTTTATTTGGATTATATATATTAAACTCTTGGTTTATGAACTTTTCCAATACAACAGATTTAGGATAAATCTCTGGTCTAAACCCTTTTGGAATTATTTTTGATTTACTATTACCCTTTTTATATTTAGGTATATATTCATCTATTTCTTTTCTATTAACTAAATACTCTGAGCTTAAAAATTCATTATTTAATTCTTTTTCACCTTTAAAAACTGATAAGGATATTTCATTGTTTTCAGAAATAATTAATAATGTAGAATCCTCACTTAATAAAAATTCTCCTTTTAAAAGATAAAGAGAATATTTAAAGTTATTATGCTCACATATTATCTCTTTACTTTGTACATTTTTAATTACAGGAATTTTATTAAAATATAAAGCAATCCCTTTTTTATCTCCTATAAAAGATTTTTCTTTAATTGTAATTTGTGATTCTTTACATATTATATCTATCTCTGAATTATAATCACTTTTCCAACTTATATTATAGGTAGATTCATCTACTACTGAGAATATTGGTTCATCTCCAATTACTTTATTTATATTTCCACTTTCATCT
>JARIDB010000020.1 GCA_029257045.1 Clostridium sp. | reverse complement strand
AAGCACTACAATATCTTCAACTGCAACTTCTTTTGTTTCACCATCATGCTCAAGAGTTACTACTCCCTCTTTGATTGTCTTCACAATCCACGGAATCTTATTTTCATCCTTCTCTTCATTTCCACGCTCAGGAAGGATATTCACTGTATCACCAGCAATTGGTTCTTTCTTATACAATCTAATCGCTTCTGGTAAATTACGCTCAAATACAAGACCATATGAATGATCCTTCACATATTTCTGAATCTGACGAGCAAGTTCAGGATTTAACTTTGCTACCTCAGAAATGGTTTCATTAATATTAGCCATATTTCCTATTCCTCCTTCTCAATATATTCTACAATAACCATTATAGGCTCTTTTAGAACAGTTCTACGTACAAATTCATTATATGAAGAATATTTTTTAACTTTTTAATGTCTTCTTCACTCATACAAATACACATAGACATTGTTTTATTCATATTAAAGCCATCCTAAATTTAATTATAAAATTCATGTGATACATTCGCAATACAAATCTCCATACAATACTAAAAAAATAGAATCTCCTTTTTTTCAGAGATTCTATTTGAACGTATTCTCTTATCTTTAGTCGTAAATTAGTCGTAAGTTTCACAATTTACAAAGCTAATTCCTTAATTCCACTTTACTTTATTACTTAATTGGTTTCATTGTAGGGAACATTATAATATCTCTAATTGATGCCGCATCAGTTAGTAGCATTATAATTCTATCTATACCTATTCCAAGTCCACCGGCTGGAGGCATACCTGTTTCTAAAGCACTCATGAATTCTTCATCTATCATGTATGCTTCATCATCTCCAAGTTCTCTTTCTTTCTCTTGTTGTGTAAATCTTGCTCTTTGAACTATCGGATCATTAAGTTCTGAGTAAGCATTACATATTTCTCTACCATAAACAAAACCTTCAAATCTTTCTGTAAACATTTCATTTCCTCTCTTCTTTTTAGTTAAAGGAGAGATTTCAACTGGATAATCACATACAAATGTAGGTTGTATCATATGTTCTTCTGCAAATTCTTCAAATAAAGTATTTAAAACTTCACCCTTTGTAACATGTTTTAAATCCTTTTTAAATTCTAAGTGTTTTTCCTTGGCTATATTTTGAGCTTCTTCATCTGTTGTAACTTGATTAAAATCAATACCAGTATTTTCTTTAACCGCATCAACCATAGTTATTCTTCTAAAAGGAGGCGTGAAATCTATTTCAGTTCCTTGGTAGTTAACCTTCATTGTTCCATTAACCTTTTGGCATACTTGTGATATCATATTTTCAGTAATTTCCATCATATCATTATAATCCGAGAATGCTTCATATAATTCTATCATAGTAAATTCAGGATTATGTCTAACTGACATTCCTTCATTTCTGAACGTTCTTCCCATGTCATATACTTTTTCAAGTCCTGCAACTATACATCTCTTTAAATATAATTCTGGTGCAATCCTTAAATACATATCAATATCCAAAGTATTATGATGTGTAACGAAAGGTCTGGCTGATGCCCCACCAGCTATTGGTGCTAACATAGGAGTTTCAACTTCTAGGAATCCTCTATTATCTAGGAATTCTCTAATTCCTTTTAATATAGCAGCCCTCTTTTTAAAGTTAATTTTAACCTCAGGATTTGATATCATATCAACTTCTCTTTGTCTATATCTTAAATCCGGATCTTTTAATCCATGCCATTTTTCAGGTAATGGTTTTAATGATTTACATATAAGTTCAAAGGTTTGAACTTTAATTGAAACTTCACCAGTTTTAGTTCTAAATACTAATCCTGTTGCTGCTATCCAATCTCCTAAATCATAAGTTTTATATGACTTTAAGTTTTCTTCTCCAACTTCATCTATCTTTAAGAATAATTGTATTCTTCCATCTCTATCCTGAACATCTGAAAATACAACTTTTCCTTGACCTCTTTTAGACATTATTCTACCAGCTACAGTTACAACTTGACCTTCTAATTCTTCAAACTTATCTTTAATCTCTTCTGACATATGAGTTTTATCAACCTTATATACATCAAAAGGGTCTTTTCCTTGATTTTGTAGCTCAATTAACTTTTCTCTTCTTAAAGCTTCTTGTTCACTGAACTGAGATTCTAACTCGTCAATGCTCATTTCTTCAGTTGACATTAATTTTCCCTCCCTATAGATAGTATCTTAAATCTATTTGTTCCACCTGGAACTACAACATCAACTTCTTCTCCGATTCTTTTTCCTATTAATGCTGCTCCAACAGGTGATTCATTAGATATTTTAAAATTCATAGGATCTGCTTCTGCTGAACCTACTATTAAATATTCAACATCTTCATCAAATTCAAAATCTTTTACTTTAACTACTGTTCCAACTGCAACAATATCCTTTGGTAAATCTTCTTCATCAACTACTTGTGCATTTCTAAGCATATTTTCTAATTGAAGTATTCTACCTTCTGTAAAAGCTTGATCATTTTTAGCCTCATCGTACTCTGAGTTTTCACTTAAATCTCCATACCCTAAAGCAACCTTTATTTTCTCTGTTATTTCTTTTCTTTTAACAGTTTTTAAAATTTCTAATTCTTCCTCTAATTTCTTTACGCCTTCATATGTCATTAAAAACTTTTTTGCTTCACTCATGACTTTCTCCCCTTCAAAATTACTCCATTTATTTCAATACCTATTTCTAGGATTGATATTCTCTAAATCATTCCAAACATTATAAATCAACAGTTATAATATGTCAACCAAGTTTATTCAATACATCTTCCAAATATTTATTATTACTCTTTTTGATATGTTTATTCCTATAACTGTCTTTTAATTACATATATTAATAATTCTTTAGTTCTTCTTTGTAATCCCTTAGTAATCTAATTACAGATTCACTATCATTTAATGAATTAATTAAGGTCTTTAGTTCATTACTTCTTGGTAGAGACTTAATATACCAAGAAGAATGTTTTCTCATTTCCCTAACACCTTTAATTTCACCATTATACTTTATAGCAAGATTATAATGTCTAATACACATATCTATTCTATCTTCATTAGATATTATTAAGGGTTCTTCCCCTTTTAATTTTCTTTCAATCTGCTTGAATATCCAAGGATTTCCCATAGCTCCTCTTGCAATCATTATACCATCACAATTAGTTTTATTTCTTAATTCAAGTGCATCTTCTGTTGTAAATACATCCCCATTCCCTAGTACAGGAATTGAAATCGAGGATTTTACCCTTCCTATTATATCCCAATCTGCTTTACCTTCATACATTTGTTTTTTTGTTCTTCCATGAATAGTAATAGCATCCGCACCTGCGTACTCTAGCATCTTAGCAACTTCTACAGCATTAACTTGTTCTTCATTCCAGCCCTTTCGTATTTTAACAGTTACAGGCTTTAATGAAACCTCTTTTATACTTTCAACTATTTTTGCAGCTAATTGTGGATCTTTTAACAGAGCTGACCCCTCCCCATTTTTAGTTATCTTAGGAACAGGGCATCCCATATTAATATCTATGAGTGCTATATCATTCCTTTTATTAAAATGTTTTTCTACAACCTCTGCCATAATATCAGGATCATTCCCAAATATTTGTACAGCCACAGGTTTTTCTTCATTAGCTATCCTAAGTAAGTTTATAGTCTTCTCATTATCATAGTAGAGAGCCTTAGCGCTTACCATTTCTGTATAAACAAGTCCACATCCCATTTCTTTGCATAAGCCTCTGAAAGAAATATCTGTCACTCCTGCCATAGGGGCCAAGAAAACATTGTTTTCAAATTCAAGGTTCCCAATTTTCATATTATACTACTCCTTATTTTTTTCGTATATTACTTTTAACCCCTCTAAAGTTAAGCTTAAGTCAACTTTATCTATAAACTTTGTTTCTTTCGCTATTAATTCAGCTAATCCACCTGTTGCTATAACTAAAATTTCCTCGCAATCTTGACACATCATTTCCTTTTTCATCTTTTTAACTATATACTCTACTTGACCTACATAACCAAAAATTATCCCCGCTTGCATACTAGCTACTGTATTCTTGCAAATTATATTTTTAGGTGTTTCCAATTCTACTCTAGGTAGTTTAGCGGCTCTTTCAAATAATGAATCAGATGCAATTCTAATTCCTGGTGTTATACACCCACCAAGATAACTTGCTTCTTTAGTTAAAGCACAAAAGGTTGTTGCTGTTCCAAAATCAATTATTATTAAATCCTTTTTATATTTATCGTGAGCTGCAACAGCATTTACTATTCTATCAGCACCAACTTCTTTTGGATTATCATATTTAATATTTATTCCAGTTTTAACCCCAGGACCTACTACTAAAGGTTGTATACCAAAGCTATTTTTTATCATAGATTCTAAAGAGTGCATAATATTTGGTACAACTGAAGAAATAATTATTCCTTTTATTTGTTTAGGGTCTAATTTATTTTGTAAAAAAAGTTGCATAATTTGAACTGAATACTCATCAGAAGTCTTTTTCAAATCTGTTGATATTCTCCAACTATTTAATTCTTCTTCTCCCTCATAAACACCTAAAACGATATTTGTATTACCTACATCTACTAGTAAAATCATACAATCACCACCTAATACAATTAAAAGCAGCCTTTTAAGCTGCCTTTATTAATAACTACTTTTTAGTAAATTTAACAATATAATTTTAACAATTCAAAATCATTTGTCAAGTGATGTATTCTAGGATTAAAATAAACCTATTATTTCCCCATTTTCGTTTATATCCATTTTATTAGCTGCCGGAATCTTAGGAAGACCTGGCATAGTCATTATATCACCATTTAGTACAACAATGAACCCCGCACCATTAGATATTTTAACTTCCTTTACTGTTATTTCAAAATCCACTGGTCTTCCAAGCAATGATGGATTATCTGATAAGGAATATTGTGTTTTCGCCATACATATAGGTAATTTATCTAAATCAAACTTTTCAAGTTCTTCTATTTGTTTTTTAGCTTGAACTGTTATATTAACACCCCTTGCACCATAAATCTCCTTAGCAATCTTATTGATCTTACTTTCTATAGTGTCTTTTACATCATAAATAGGAGCAAATTCATTTTCCTTTTCCACTTCTTCTAATACAATTTCCCCAAGATCTATTCCACCTTCTCCACCCTTTGCCCAAACATCACATAAGGCTACTTTAACACCAATCTTATTGCAAAATTCTTTTATAAATTCAACTTCCTCTTTTGTATCAGTTGAGAATTTATTTATAGCAACAACTACAGGAACATTATACTTTTTAATATTTTCTACTTGTTTCTCTAAATTAACTATTCCTACTTTGAGAGCTTCCACATTAGGTGTATTTAGTTTTATCTTACTAACTCCACCGTGATGTTTTAAGGCCCTTATAGTAGCTACAACTACTACACAGTTTGGATTTAGGTTTCCATATCTACATTTTATATCTAAAAACTTTTCAGCTCCAAGGTCAGCTCCAAATCCAGCTTCAGTAACAACTATATCTCCAAGCTTTAAAGCAGTTTTAGTTGCTAATATAGAATTACATCCATGGGCTATGTTAGCAAATGGCCCACCATGGATAATAGCTGGAGTATTTTCTAAAGTTTGAACTAGATTTGGTTTTATAGCATCCTTCATAAGTAAAGTCATAGCACCTTGTATTTCTAGTTCCTTGGCATAAACAGGATTTCCATCTAAGTTATAAGCAATTAGTATATTACCCATTCTTTCTTTTAGATCACTTAAACTATTTGAAAGGCACAAGATTGCCATTATTTCAGAAGCAACAGTTATCATAAATCCATCTTCTCTTAAAAATCCATTTAGCTTTCCACCCATTCCTACAACAATATTTCTTAAAGCCCTATCGTTCATATCCATAACTCTTTTAAAAGTAATTCTTCTTGAATCTATCCTTAGTATATTCCCTTGATGAATATGGTTATCTATAGCTGCTGCTAAAAGATTATTTGCAGAGGTTATAGCATGCATATCACCTGTGAAGTGAAGATTTATATCTTCCATTGGTACAACTTGTGCATATCCTCCCCCAGCAGCTCCTCCCTTAATTCCGAATACTGGTCCAAGAGAAGGTTCTCTTAAAGCTATAACTGCATCCTTTCCCATTTTACGTAAAGCATCTCCAAGACCTACAGTTACTGTTGATTTACCCTCTCCCGCTGGAGTAGGATTTATAGCAGTTACTAACACAAGCTTTCCATCCTTTTTTTCTTTATCTCTTTCTAATATATCCAATGATAACTTACATTTATATCTTCCATAAAGTTCAATATCATCTTCTTCTAAATTAAGATCTTTAGCAATTTCAATTATACCTTTCATTTTAGACTCTTGTGCTATTTCAATGTCACTTTTCATATGAATTCACTCCTTAATCTTTATTTTATATTTTATAATTATATCACTTATTATTAATTTATATAATAACAAAAGCAGCCCTAAGGCTGCTATAATTATTAACTTTCACAGTAGATTCTTTCAAATTCTTCGCCATCTATCTTTTCTTTTTCAAGTAAAGTCTGAGCTACTGCATGAAGCTTATTTATATTTTCTTTTAATATTGATTCAGCCTTATTGTAAGCTTCATCAATGAAACTCTTGATTTCTTTATCAAGTGTAGCTCCGATTTCTTCACTGAAGTTTCTGCTGTGTCCAAGATTTCTACCTAAGAATACTTCATTATTATCTGAACCATAAGATATAGTACCAATATTATCACTCATACCATACTCCATTACCATAGCCCTAGCTATAGCACTAGTTCTATCAATATCATTTTTAGCTCCAGTACTTATATCTGATAATATAAGATGTTCAGCTACTCTACCACCTAATAGACCAACCATATCATCCTTAAGCTTAGCCTTGGATGTGTATGATCTATCTTCCTTAGGTAAATGCATAGTGTAACCACCCGCCATACCTCTTGGTATTATACTTATTTCATGAACTGGATCTGAATGTTCTAAAGATCTCATAACCACAGCATGACCTGCTTCATGGTAAGCTGTAAGTTTTCTATCGTGTTCGGTAGTTTTTTTACTCTTCTTCTCGGGACCTGCAATAACTCTTGTTATAGCATCTTCAAATTCTTGCATCCCAATAACCTTTTTACTCTTTCTAACTGCTAATAAAGCTGCTTCATTTGCTAAATTCTCAATATCTGCTCCACTAAATCCTGGTGTTCTTCTAGCAAGTACCTCTAAATCAACTTCTTCAGATAAAGGTTTCTTTCTTGTATGAACTTTAAGAATTTCTTCTCTACCTTTAACATCCGGTCCCCCAACTACTATTTGTCTATCAAATCTACCTGGTCTTAAAAGTGCTGGATCTAGAATGTCTGGTCTATTAGTTGCAGCTATCATTATTATTCCTTCATTAGCTCCAAAACCATCCATTTCAACTAGAAGTTGATTTAAAGTTTGCTCTCTTTCATCATGTCCACCACCAACTCCGGCTCCTCTTTGTCTACCAACAGCATCTATTTCATCTATAAATATTAAGGAAGGTGAATTCTTCTTAGCTTGCTCAAATAGGTCTCTAACCCTCGAAGCTCCAACCCCAACAAACATTTCTACGAAATCTGAACCTGAAATACTATAAAACGGTACTCCAGCTTCCCCAGCAATAGCTCTTGCAAGTAAAGTTTTACCTGTTCCTGGAGGCCCTACTAATAATACACCTTTAGGAATCCTAGCTCCCATTTCATTATATCTAGCTGGTTGCTTTAAGAAATCTACAATTTCCTCAAGCTCCTGCTTTTCTTCATCTACTCCAGCTACATCTCCAAAAGAAACCTTTTGATCTTCTGGATTCATCATCTTTGCTTTACTCTTACCGAAGTTCATAACTCCTCGGCCTCCACCACCGCCACCTTGTGACTGTTGTGTCATAATATAGAAGAATACAAAGAATAAAACCAGCATTAAAATTGTTGGTATAAAGCTAATCCAAAAACTACTATTAGATGGTTGTGTAAAATCCACCTTTATAGTATCTTTAGGGTTCTCTATAATTAGTTTTTCTACTATATCACTAGGTGCATATGTAGTAAATAACTTATCATCCATAGTCTTACCTGTAACTATCCTCTTATCAGATTCAATGGTAATACTTTTTAATTCCTCTTTAATCCACTTTTGTTGAAAATCACTATAAGATATTTCATCAGTAACTCCTGCATTTTTCCATAATAATGTTGCTGATAAGAATATCACCATCATTAAAAATATCCATCCTGTTGCACTTGAATATTTTTTCATTCAAGGCCCCCCTTTCTTTTAGTTATTTATTATTTTCTCGTTTTTTTATTTTTTATAAACTTCTTCTTTTAAAATACCTATAAAAGGTAGATTTCTATACTTTTCAGCATAATCTAATCCATATCCTACTATAAACTCATCCGGAACTTCAAAACCTAAATATTTAACATTAATGTCAACTTTCCTTCTAGATGGTTTAGTTAATAAAGTTGCTATTTCTATACTATTAGCATCTTTAGCTTTTAGATATTTCAATAAATAATCCAGTGTAGTTCCGCTATCTATAATATCTTCTACTATTATAATATCATTTCCTTCAATACCATTATCTAAATCCTTTAATATTCTAACTACTCCAGAAGTTTCTGATGAATTTCCATAACTCGATAAAGCCATAAAGTCAATTTCGCAAGGTCTAGTTATATTTTTTATAAGTTCCGAAGCGAAAATTACAGATCCTTTTAAAATTCCTACTATTAATAATTTTCTATTTGGGTCATTATAATCCTTGCTTATTTCTGCCCCTAGCTCTTTTACTCTTTTTGTTATAGTTTCTTCGCTTATTAACACTTCTTTTAAATCATTAATCATTTTAACATTCCTTTCTAGTAAAAATAATCTTTAGTATTTTTTTGGTTTCTTTTTTAACTTTAAATTTTTCTGAAACCTTATAACCAACTACCCAAGCTATTTCATCATCAAATGTAACTATTGGTATTTCTTTTCTTTCCTCTATAGGAACTTTAAGGTCAATTAAAACATCTTTAAGTTTTTTACTTCCCTTCATTCCTAAAGGAGTTATCCTATCCCCATTTACTTTTTCCCTAATTTCTAGCTTCTCTTCTATAGTATCATAATCAAAATATTTTATTAATAGATTATTAGAAAATTCTATATTATTTTTACAATTAATTACTTCTAAATTAATTATGTAGTTACCATACATTGTTGATAACCTATTTACAGAAGACTTTTCTAAAGTTAACGCTTCTTTAATGCATTCTACCGAATTAATAACATTCCTTTTCTTTAAATAAATATCCCCATAAACATTTTCACTTATTATTTTATTTGGTAGAAATATTTTTTTATTTGTAGTGTTTCCTGATAGATTTAAAACTTCATAAATATGTTTCATTTCAAAATTATTATAAACTCCACTAAATTCAAAAAAGGCTCTTTTTATAATTCTTGTAATTATGGCTTTATCTAAATAAAAAGCTTCCTTTTTTATAATTATATTCTCATCACTAACTAAACAATACTCTTGGTATTTTCTTTTACTTTCTTTTTCTATAAAATCATTGTCTACTTGTATTAATTTACTCATTCTATTTATGGTTTTAATAATATCTTCATTAAAGTTTTCTTTCATATAAGGTAAAATATCTAATCTAATTTTATTCCTGCTGTATATATTTTCTAGGTTTGTTTTATCTATTCTAGGATTAAGATGTTTTTCCTCACAATATTTTTCTATTTCTAATCTAGATAAACACAAAATAGGCCTTATTATATTACCACTTCTTTTTGCTCTAATACCGCAAAGCCCTTCTATTCCAGTTCCTCTCATAAGATTCATTAACACTGTTTCAGCTTGATCATTTTCATTATGAGCAACTGCTATGCAATTATAATTATTTTCTTTTTTTATTTTCTCAAAGAAATTATATCTGGCTTCTCTTCCTGCCATTTCAATAGATATACCTTTCTTCTTAGCAATTTCACTTATATCAATTTCCCTTGAATAAAAATCTATACCTAGTTCTTCACATAATTTCCTAGAATATTCTTCATCTTCTAGAGAAGCCTTTCCTCTTAGCATATGATTTACATGAGCTGCTCCTACCTTTATATTAAAATCCTTCTTTAATCTATAAAGGCAATGAAGAAGACATACAGAATCTGGGCCTCCAGATAAAGCTACTAGAACCTTATCCTCTCTATTTATAAGAGAATTTTTTATAATAAACTCTTTTACTTTTTCAATCACCTTAAAGCTCCTTGTAATTCTTTTATTTAATATAATTAATATAACCTTATTAATTATATATGTAAATAATTTTACTAGGTTATTTAAAAATAAAAATAGTGGATACATATAAGTTTACTTATTCCGCTGTTTTACTCTAAGTCATAGCAAACTTATATATTTCCACTTGAAAACTAAAGGAAGGAAAGGATGACTTTATTATAATTTCTAAATAATAATAAAAATTTAAGAAGATAGGATATATTCATCTTCTTAAATTATACTTATTTAGTACACAGAATAGACCTTTGATACTAATACAGTCATATCATCCTTTACTATCCCCCCACTTAGTACTGTTGCCTTTTCTAATATATCTCTTGATAACGCTGAAGGATTATTATCTGCATATTTTAAATACTCCATAAGCCAAGAATAATTTCCAACATCACTTTTGTCAATATCTAAAATCCCATCTGTTATAGATATTACAATGTCTCCATGGCTTAATTTAACTTTCTCCGAATTTATATCTACACTATCTAATATTCCAAAAGGAAGGCTGTTAGACCTTATAGCTCTAACCCTATCCCCATTTTTAATAAAGCTTGCAACTCCTCCTACTTTTATAAATTCAGCTTCACCTGTATATAAATCTACTAAACTTAGGTCCATAGTTGTAAACTTTTCATCTTCATTAAATTTCATAGTCATAATAGAATTTACAGTATTTATAGCTGTACTTTCACTAAATCCTGACTCAATAAAACTTTCAATTAAATCCACAGCAAGCTTACTTTCACTACTAGCCTCAGGACCAGATCCCATACCATCACTTATTATAGTTAAATAGGTTCCATCCTCATTTTTATTAAAACTATAACTATCTCCAATAAATGTTTCGCCTTCCTTCGGCTTAACAGCTGCATAGGATGTCATCTGATATTTAGGTGTTTCCTCTATAATAATAGAGCATTCTCCAGTATTTGGATCTATCTTGCATCCATCTCCAGCTATAGATACAGGAACCTTAACTAAACTATTAATAATAGGAAGAATGTTTTTATGACAATAATTGCATCCTTCACAATTATCTAACATAACCTTTATCTTCATTCTACCTTTCCTATCTAAATAACAGAATACATCTTTATATTCAATTTTATTTTTCTTAAAAGATTTTTTAATGACCTTATCTATTTCAGAACAAATAGTGATATCTTTTTCAAAGTCATGAATCATCTCTCCCATAGTCCTTGAAATACTATTTATATGACTTGCTATTAACTTTCTTCCTTCTGTTAATCTTGTCTTTAGCGCCTCATTTACAGTATAGTTATTCACTATCTCCTGAGAACTTTTCATAAGGCTTCTTTTTTTAACACATTTACTTTCTAAATTTTTAGGAAAGTAAATATCATTATTTTCACAACTACTTATAAGTTCAGAAAACCCCTCAAAGGTTACATGCAAGTTTCTATCCCAACACCTTTGCTTTAGCTCGCAATTTGAACAAACTCTATCTGCTAGGCTTTCAACCATAGCAGTACCTTTATTATTTAATGAAAGTATATCATTTTCTCCAAGATTAGAAATTGACTTTGATAAAGTTGACATTAGGCCTTTCATTAAGTTAAGTCTTTCTACAAATTCATTTTTAACACCATTTAAACGTCCATCATTAATAACTTCTGCTTTCTTTTCTTGATTAAATTCCTTAACTAAGTACTCTATAAACTTATTCGGTAAAGCTATAAAAGCAACTAACGGTATTATAACTTCTATTACCGACTTTAAATTTAAGCTATTATCATACATTAATATAATAAAGTTTACTACTATAAAAGCTATAGATGAAAATATTCTTCCTGTTTCCTTGAAAAGCCCCACCATAAGACCACAAAGGCTATATAATGTTACAAAAGTTGCAATGTTATTATTAGTAATTCCAATTACTAAACCCATTGCAATTCCAACAGTTGCTCCAACACCCATACCACCAACATAAGCAAAAAGAGATATTATAAATATGCCCACTATATTTCTTAAATAAATATCAAAAAAGTTTATATCTCCAAAGCCTGCTACTAAAAGACAAATTAAAATTCCTATGCTTATAATTTCTTCTGTTTGAAAAAAGTAATTACTTTCAAGCTCGTCAATAGAGCTAAATGCATATTTTATAATATACTTTACTGGTATTATACTAATTAGCTTTAAAGAAGATACCATTAGATTAACTCCCATTGGTTTACTATAAACTAATATGTTAAATAATAAGAAAGTTGAAAAAACTAATATAAACATTAACATTTCTCTTTTTTTATAATTTATCCTGTCACAAACTTCATTATAAAAAACAATTACCCCAGCTACTATACAATATCCTAAAGCCCCTTCTAATTTATTCATTATAGAAATATAGCCTATTATTATTCCAATTAGAGCAAAAATATTATCTTTTATATTTTCTTTTTTCACTCCAATAATATATGCAATTCCAAAAGGTGCTATTCCTATATCCTCTGTAATAGATAATAAAACTCTACTTAAAAGTATTCCAACTCCAATTAATATAAAATATTTAAAAACAAATGGTTTCAATCGCGCTGCCTTTTTGCTATTATCACTTTCTACTCTCTTATATGTTGATATATCTGCACCGTATTGCATTATATTCCCTCCTTATATTTCCTTAAAATGTAATTCAAATTATATCACCATCTTTTGGAAATATTTGTCACTTAATGCTTTATTTATTACTTTTCGTAGGACAATATATTTTATATTTCCTTAAAGGTAGCAAAACAACAACTATATTAATAACTTATTTTTCAAATTCATTTATATTCCTTATATTAAGTAGGGTCAGGTTTCATAAGTCTTATGTACCTTCTTCTATCAGCTTTAGAATTATTTATATCCTCTAACATTTTGTCATAAAAAAAACTATTTTGATATATATTGGTAAAAATTCTTTTCATAAATTAAAATAGTATTCATATACTGTTTTAAAAATAATTTTATACAAAAAAAATGCAAATCTGATTTCAGATTTGCATTTTGGTGCTGAAGACCGGAATTGAACCGGTACGGTATTGCTACCGCAGGATTTTAAGTCCTGTGCGTCTGCCGATTCCGCCACTCCAGCATAATGGTAGCGGAAATAGGACTTGAACCTACGACAACTCGGGTATGAACCGAGTGCTCTAGCCAGCTGAGCTATTCCGCCATATTTGGTTGCGGGGGCAGGACTTGAACCTACGACCTTTGGGTTATGAGCCCAACGAGCTGCCAACTGCTCCACCCCGCGACATTGTAAATTAAATTTATAAGGGTTTAAATATTGATATAAAATTATTATTATATAACTATTTAAAATAATATGTTATATATTTTTATTTTTTCAGTATTTTTGGTTGCGGGGGCAGGACTTGAACCTACGACCTTTGGGTTATGAGCCCAACGAGCTGCCAACTGCTCCACCCCGCGATATTTTAGTTGAATTTAACTTGGTGCTGAAGACCGGAATTGAACCGGTACGGTATTGCTACCGCAGGATTTTAAGTCCTGTGCGTCTGCCGATTCCGCCACTCCAGCATATTATTATGTCGCTATCTCTTGACGACAAAATTAATTATATATCATGTTTTTAATAGTGTCAACATCTTTTAATCTTTTTTTGATTTTTATAGAAAAAGGCTTATTACATATAATAAGCCCTTTTTAGATTTATATATTAAATTTGTATGATGTCTATTATAAACTAAAAGCTTTTTCTACCACTTTTAGATTTGAAATCTTGATTCTTTTTAACGTCTTGCATTCTTTCTTCACTATCTTTTAAGAATCTTGACATTATATCTTCAAATCCTCCTGTATTTCCTGAACCTTTCTTATTCTCTACGCTCCAATCAATTTCAACTGGTTTTATAGATTTTTTTTGAACATTTGCTTGTTTAATTGATAAACTAATTTTTCCATTGTCATCAATTGATATTACTTTCACCTTAACTTTATCTTGTTCTTTAAGATGTAATCTAATATCCTTTACAAATGAATCTGCCACTTCTGAGATATGAACTAATCCTGTTTTACCTTCCATT
The DNA here is from genome assembly GCA_029257045.1 of Clostridium sp. GTDB lineage: Bacteria > Bacillota > Clostridia > Clostridiales > Clostridiaceae > Clostridium. Next base: position 38,266 of record JARIDB010000020.1, on the reverse strand, counting down.
TCTACAAACGCTCCAAAATTAGTGATATTCACCACTGTACCTTCTAATATGTTTCCTGCCATCAAGGTCATGTTACAAAGATTCCTCCTTAAAAATTAAATAATATATGTTATTATAATAATAACCTTTTTCTATACTTTTAAAACATATTCTTTAATTTTGCTTTTCCGAATTTACAATCTTTTCTCCATCTTTAATCATGCCTAGTCTTTCTCTTATAAGATTCTCAATATATTCATCAGATTCCGTCTTTTTAAGATCAGCCTCTAATTTAATATTTTTATCTTTAAGCTCTTCTAATTGTTTTTGACTAACAACAATATCTTCTTCGATTTTTTTAATTGTAACTTCTTGTTTAATATAGTTAAATATGAAAATTGCAAAAATAAAAATTATAATTAGTTTCCTAAGAGTTAATCGCTTTTTTATTGCTACCACCTCTTTAAAATATATTCTATATATATTTTAAACACTATATACACTTTATTCAAGTTATTTTTTTATGTTCTTACCTTTTTCCTGATATATTGTAATAAATAATTTTTATAGGATAAATTATATTTTTAAAAATAACTCTGAAAATACTAATAAAAATGCTAATAAATCTTCTTTCAATATGCAAAATTATAGGGCTAATAAATTTAATATATAGTAGCAATGTAATTATCATAAATATATAAACGTAAGGGCCTAAGAAAGCATAGTTATTAAATAAAAGAAATACAAAAATAAATAAAGCCGTCAATATCCAAAATAGTAGGTCTTCTATTACAACTACTATTTTAGGAACTTTAATCCCTCTAATTATTTTATAAAAATCAAATAAGATTCCAATAAGTATTCCCGCTAAAATAGAATAAACTACAATATCAATTTGGACATTTATTTTTAAAGGCATATATACACCTATTTAAATAACCTTGATATTATATTTTCTTTTTCCCTTTTAAGTTCTTTACCACTATACACTATTGAAGATATATTACCTACTATTATTAAATCCCCATTTTGAACATCCAACTTATTCATCTTTAATTCTGAACCCTTTATAGTTAAAAAGCCAAGTTTTGTATTTAGCAAAATCTTCTCATCATCAAAGCTTATTACTTCTTCAGCTCCCATTAAGGTAAGTTTTTTTCTATTTTCTAAAACTATACTACTCTTTGGATCTTCAATTTTATTATCTATTTTCTTATCTATTTTCTTTTCCATTATATAGTACCCTCCATATATTCTTTAGTAAAAATATATGAATGATTTGTCTTATTTATTCTTTATCTTCTTCTCCTTCTAAGATAACATACATTTCTTTTGCTTCTTCTTTTCTAACATGCTCTGTTATATTTACAATTTTTGCTTTTAAAGCTCTATTTGCAAATTGTATTTCTATTATATCTCCTTCTTTAACAACAACAGATGGTTTAACAACTTTACCATTTATTGAAACCCTTCCGCCCGCACAAACTTCTTTTGCTACCGTTCTTCTTTTTATTATTCTAGAAACCTTAAGATACTTATCTAATCTCATATATTCTCCTTTTCTTAATATTATTAAAAAAACCCGAGTAAACTCGGGCTCTCATATAATATTATTTATTAACTTTTTCCTTGAACTCTTTACCAGCTTTAAATACTGGAACTGTTGAAGCAGGAATATTTATTACATCATTAGTTCTAGGATTTCTTCCTTCTCTTGCAGCTCTTTCTCTTGTTTCAAAAGTTCCAAATCCAACTAATTGAACTTTTTCACCTTTTTCTAAAGATTCCTCAACGCTGTCTATAAAAGCCTTTAATGCTAATTCTGCGTCTTTCTTAGTTAATTTACTCTTTTCTGACATGCTAGTGATTAATTCTGATTTATTCACAATTATATCCTCCTTAAATAACCCGTTATTTATTTTAGTAGTTAATTATTCTAATATGTACTATAACTACATCTTCTTATTATATAGTGTCTTTCAACAGTAGTCTATATAATTATATTTTTTTGTTATAAAAATACAATAAATGCAATAGTATAATATAATATATATTCTTCAATTAATTTGTAAATCCTTTTTTTTTTTACTTTTTTCTATATTTTTTTCTTTTATCCACAATATATCCGTATCTTCTAATAAAACCTCATTAAAACTTTTTTCCTTTTCAGCTAATGAATTCTTTATAAATGAAAATCTTTTAATAAGATTTTTAATAGTTGAATTTATAGCTTACTCTCTATTTATATTAAATTTCCTTATTAAATTAACACAAGTAAATAATGAATTTCCTACTCTATCTTCTATCTTCTCCTTATTATTGGATTTATATACATCTAACATTTTTATTAATTCTCATTTTACCTTTTTAACTACACCCTAGACATCACCATAATCAAAGCCTACCTTTTCAGTCTTTTTTTGTATCTTATGAGCCCTTATTAAAGAATGTAAGGTTTTATCTATAGCTTTCATTTCATTTGTTAATGTCTCATAATTTTTCTCTCCCCCTTTTAAATCATCCCATTTATATAAAACTTCATTTTAATACTTTTGTTATTAACTTACTCTAGATATTTTATTTTTAATTTCATTAATAGTAAATACCTTAAGTAATATTATTAATACTATATAAATAATAATGCCCAAAAATATAGAAGCTAAGCAAGATAATCCATTACTACCCGTTCTCTCTAGTAAAAAATAATAAGAATACATTACTCCAATTATCATAGACCCTGATGCTATAAAAGGTTTTATAAATATCTTATTAATATTTATATTTGTTTTTATCTTTTTCTTTAAAGAAATTATATTTAAGATTGTTGCTACCACATAAGCTGATATACTAGATATAATTGCACCATATATATTTATTTCTTTAACGGATACTAATAAATAAGTTAGAACAATCTTTATAATACACCCTATAAATAAGTTTATGATAGGCCTTATATAATGTCCTACTCCTTGCATTATAGATGTTGTTGTTTGCGTAATTATTATAAATGGAATACTTAAAGAAACATATTTTAGTATTAGTGCACCTTCTGACATACCCGGAAAAATTAAATTCATTATCGGATCTGACAAAAAATATAGACCTAACGTACAAGGAAAAGCTATTAGTAAAGATAATTTTAAAGAAAGCTGAATTTTATCATTTAACTCTCTCTTATTTCTAGTTATATAATTTTCAGCAATTATAGGTATTAGTGATGTTCCAAGTGCCATAGATAGAGTTAAGGGAATATTAGAGATTACATTTGCCTTCCCTGTTAACTGTGCATATAATATGGTAGCTTGTTCCGAATTAAGGCCAGCTTCAAGCAATTTTTGAGGTACTAAAATAGAATCTATCAAACTCATAATTGTTCCGACAGTTGCCCCTATAGATATTGGTAATGCTATTTTTAATATTTCTGTCAAAATATCCTTATTTATAGATATTTTCTTATTCCACATTACCCTTTTTACCTTTTTATATTTATTATAAAGATAAATTGCCCCTATTACCCCTCCTGCGGCTGCTCCAAAAGCTGCTCCTCCTGCAGCATATTCTATTCCCTTTGGTAAAAGTATATAAGCTAGTCCAACTCCTATGATAACTCGTCCTATTTGCTCCAGTATCTGTGAGATTCCTGAAGGGGTCATATTTTGTAATCCTTGAAAAAACCCTCTGTATACTGTCATAATTGATATTATAAATGGTGCAAAGGATATTCCAATTAAAGAGTAATAGGACTTACTATCCCATTGTAGAAAATTTATAATTGGTTTTGCAAAAATAAAAAGATTTAATGATGTACCAATCCCAAGAAACATCATAAGAATTGTAGATTCTTTTACTATTTCAAATATACCTTTAATGTCGCCTCTTATTTTTCTTTCTGATATCATCTTTGATATGGCTACTGGTATCCCTGAGGCAACAGCAACAAAGAACATATATAAAGGGTAGGACATCTGATAATATCCAACTCCTTGATCTCCAATTAGCATAATTAGAGGCCATCTAAAAAATAGTCCTAAAAATCTTGATGCTATTCCTGCTATACCAAGTATTAAACTTGCTTTTAGTAGTGATTGTTTTTTCATAAAATACCTCCAAATTTAAATATTCACTTATAGATTAGTATTTAAAATTCAGAGGTATTATTACATTATTTTATTGATAAATTTATATTTAATAATTATTTTATTGTTCCATTTGTTTACCTAAGAAAGCTGATGCTGTTTCCGCTATTTTTAATTCTAGCTCTCCAAGTTTTTCAGTATCTTGTTTTGATAGTATTATTACAGCTCCAATAGTATCACCTTCAGCAATTATCGGAGAAATTACTTGACTTGTATATTTTCCTTGTTCTTCATCATTATGTAATGGAATTGTTTTTGTTTCATCACTAATTAAAATAGACTTTCTTTCTTCCATTATATTTTCAAGCTCTTGGCTAACTTTTCTTTCCACATAATCCTTCTTTGGTGAACCACTAACAGAAATAAAAGCATCTTTATCTGCTATTAAAACAATATGACCAATTGATTGTTGTAAACTTTCTGCATATTCCTTAGAGAAATCTGTAAGTTCTCCTATTGGTGAATATTTTTTTAATATGACTCCACCTTCTCTGTCTGTAAATATTTCTAGTGGATCTCCTTCTCTGATTCTTAAGGTTCTTCTAATCTCTTTTGGTATAACAACTCTTCCTAAATCATCAATACGTCTAACTATTCCTGTGGCTTTCATTATTATGAGATACCTCCTTTTTTTAATAATAATTAGTTGCAGTATTATTATTTGATTTATTAGAAATTTTATACACATATAACCAAATTTTATAAATTACATTATTTTTTTGGATTAATTCACTTAATATGCGAATTGAAACTTATAGAAAGTAAAATGTTATAATCCGTTAACTTAATAGATTAACAATCACTATAAGTGAATTTGAGTTTAATAATTTATATTAAAACGAATTATTAATAAAAGCTTAAATTTAGAAAATTAAAAGCAGATTCGCTTGGCAAATCTGCTTTTAATTATTTTACTAAATTGTGTATTATTAATTGCTAATTAGACTAAAGCTTATCTTCGTAAGTCTTAACGTTATAGTCCTTTTTCCATTGCTCTATTTTTTCATTATATAAATCATTTTTCTTTTGATTCTCTAAAGTTGTTTTAATGGACTCTTTAGAACTCTCTAAATTTTCTTCTTTGTAATCTGTAACTTTTATTATGTGATATCCATAACTACTCTTTACAGGTTCTGATATTTCATTATTTTTAGTAGCTCTTACTCCATCCATAAATTCAGCCATATACTTAGTTGAATTATAAGCAACTGTTCCAAGGCTTCCACCAGCTTCCTTAGTTCCTGGATCTTCTGAATATTCTTTAGCTAATTCTGCAAAATCTTCTCCCGCAGTAGCTCTCTCTCTTATTTCCTTAGCTTTAGCTTCATCTGTAATTAAAATATGAGAAACTGTTCCTGTTACAAATGATTCCTTATTTTCATCAAAGTAAGTCTTAATTTCTTCATCTTCTGTAGCTATATCTTTAAATAAATCTTCTATAACATTATTTCTTGTTAATTGACTCTTTATGCTTTTTATTAAGCTTTCAGTATAACCTTCTAATTTTAATCCAGCTTGTTCTAATGCAGCATTAAGTCCTTCTTCTCCACCATAATTTGTTTTCATGCCTTCTAAATATTTATTAACTTCAGCATCTATCTCTTCTTGATTAGGAACTACTCCTAGCTCTTCAGCCTTTAAATTCATCATTTTTTCTTCAACCAATAGGTTTAATGCTTGAATTTTTGTTTGCTTTACTGTATCTGCTAACTCTGTATTTGTAGCGTAATCTTCTCCATATTGTAAAAGATAAGGGTCTGCTATTTCGTCTACCTCTCCCTTAGTTATCTTTTCTCCTGAAACTTTAGCCAAAACAGTATTCTTTATGGCTTCTGGTGTTTTTTCTATCATGTTGCATCCAACTGCTGAAAAAGCAAATATACTTAACGCTCCTGCAGCTAAAATCTTTTTAATTTTAGTCAATGATGTTCCCTCATTTCTTTAATAATTTGTATCTCTATAATTCTACACAATTAGTATATCAATATTGTGTCAATTATTCAATTTATTGAATAATTTTTTACATGTTTTTTGTTAGTTTATCTAATATTTCTTTATATAATCCTAAAGATGTTTCTTTCTTTATTTCACATGTTTTTATTGAAAAATAAGATTTTTCTCCAAAGGTTAATAAAGTTTTCTCTTTATGATATTTTAACATATACTTATAAACAAAATTTATATGTTTACTCTTTTCTGCAAAAATAAACTTAACTTCCTTTTCATTTTCTTTTATTTCTTCTATTGAAAGAAGTTTAGCTCTGCTTTTTATATAGGCAATATCCATTAAGTTATAAACTGATTCTGGAACATTTGAATATCTATCTTCTAATTCATCTTTTATATCCATGTAATCATTAATATTTTCAATAGCTGCTATCTTCTTATAAATTTCAATCTTTTGAATCTCATCATCTATATAGCTTCCCGGAATATAAGCATCAACTTTTATATCTACCGTTGTCTCTATTGGTTCTTCTTCTATTTCACCTTTTATAATCTTCACTGTATCTTCAAGCATTCTACAGTATAAATCATAGCCTATAGCTGCCATATGTCCATGCTGAGATGACCCCATCATGTTCCCTGCCCCTCTTATCTCTAAGTCTCTCATGGCTATCTTAAATCCAGAACCAAGCTCTGTAAAGTCCTTTAAGGCCTTAAGTCTCTTTTCAGCAACTTCTGTTAACATTTTATCCTTTGTATAAGTAAAATAAGCATAAGCTATCCTATTTGATCTTCCAACCCTACCTCTAAGTTGATAAAGTTGAGATAACCCCATTTTATCTGAATCATGAATTATCATTGTATTCACATTAGGTATATCTATCCCAGTTTCTATAATAGTTGTACAAACAAGAACGTCATATTCCCTATTCATAAAGCTTACCATTTCCTTTTCAAGCTGTCTTTCTGTCATTTGTCCATGAATTACTCCAACTTTACATTCCGGTACAAGAGTTCTTATAAACGTAGCTATAGATTCTATACTTTCGACTCTATTATATACATAATAAACCTGTCCTTCTCTATTTATTTCTCTTAATATTGCATCCCTAATTAGTTGGTCATTATGTTCTACAACATAAGTCTGGATTGGATATCTTTCTTCTGGTGGAGTTTCTATAACTGATATATCTCTAGCACCTGTTAATGACATATGAAGTGTTCTAGGAATAGGTGTAGCACTTAAAGTTAAAACATCAACATTTTTCTTTAAACTCTTTATTTTTTCTTTTTGTGCAACTCCAAATCTTTGTTCTTCGTCAACTACTAAAAGACCTAAGTCTTTAAATACTATATCCTTTGAAACTAGTCTATGGGTTCCTATTAATATATCTACATTCCCTTCTTTCACAGATTGAAGAGTAACCTTTTGTTCCTTTGCACTCCTAAACCTACTTACCATATCGATTTTTATAGCAAAATCAGAAAATCTTTTAGTCATATTTTTGTAATGTTGTTCTGCAAGTATTGTTGTTGGAACTAAAAAGGCAACTTGTTTACCATCCATAACAGCTTTAAAAGCAGCTCTTATTGCAACTTCTGTTTTACCATATCCTACATCTCCACATAAAAGCCTATCCATAGGCTTATCTGATTCCATATCTGCCTTAATTTCTTCTACAGAAGTTAATTGGTCTGGAGTTTCCTCAAAAGGAAATTCATCTTCAAATTGTTTTTGCCACTCTGTATCTTTACTAAATTTAAAACCTTTAACTGTAGTCCTTGCAGCATAAAGCTTAATTAAATCTTGAGCTATTTCATTGATAGAACTCCTAACCTTCGCCTTAGCCTTAGACCATTCTACTCCACCTAATTTACTAACCTTTGGGCTTTTGCCTTCACTCCCAATATACTTTTGTACTAAATCTAATTGATCAACAGGAACATAAAGCTTATCGCCTTTGTCATAAACAATATCTAGGTAATCTCTAGTATGTCCTCCAACGTCAATTTGTTTTATTCCTTTATAAACACCAACTCCATGGTTTGCATGTACAACATAATCTCCAAGCTTAAGTTCAGCAAAACTTTTAATTTTTGCTACTCCCTTTTTCTTATTAACCTTTTTACTAATTTTTCTTTTAGCTTCTCCAAAAACATCCTTATCTGATATTATGCAAATTTTTAAATCCTTATATTCAAATCCCCTTAAAATATTACCAAAGGTTATCACAACTTCACCAAATTGAATGTCCTGTATATCTTCCCTATAAGAACTTTCTATATCCATTTCTCTTAAAGTTTTAACAAGTCTTTCTCCCCTACCTCTTGTTCCAGATAGAATTAAAGTCTTATATCCATTTTTCTTCTTTTCTTTAATATCTTCAATTAAATATTCTAATTGCCCTTGATAACTATTTAGAGTTATTTGATTCATTGTATATTTATCAATAGGTGCTAAAAGATTATTTCTCCCTTCAAATACATCTAAAGTAATAATTTTTTGACCTTCTAACTTGTTAAGTAAAACTTCTTTTTCTATTAAAAGCTTATTTTGCGATGGTAGTATATCTCCTCTTTGAAGGAAAGCTTTATAGTTTTCTCTAAATTCAAAATAAGAACTATCTAGTTTACCTTCTGATTTTTTAACATCATCTAAAATATACATATAATTATCTACATAGCTAAAGAAGCTATCCAACTTATTATAGAAATAAGGTAAATAACTATCGATAGTTTCAAAAGTTAATGTTTCTCTTAAAGAATCTATATTGTAATTAACAATCCTTTCAAGCTTTATAAATCTTTCATCCTTAGTTTTTGAAGTTTTCTTTATTTCCTCAAATTCCTTAAGAATATTTTCTCTTCCTCTTTCTAACGCTTCTTCATTTAGAATAATCTCCTTAGCTGGAAATATCTCTACCTCTTGTACCTTATCAATACTTCTTTGAGACCCTGTATTAAAAATTCTAATAGAATCTATAGTATCGCCAAAAAGCTCAATTCTGTATGGATAAGTTGATATCGGTGGGTAAACATCAAGTATTCCACCTCTTAAAGAAAATTCACCCTTTCCTTCTACAGCTTCTACTCTCTCATATCCACATTCTATTAACTTTCTCGATAATTCTTTAAAATCTACTTCATCATCTATTTTAAGTTTAAAATTATATTCCTTAAATAATTCTATTGGGGTATAAACTGAAGTTAGGGAATCTATAGATGTAACTAATATTTTCTTTTCATTATTTAAAATTTCTTTAATTACTTTTAACCTTGCCCATCTTAAATCTCCAGATATAGCATCTACATTATAAAATACTACTTCTTTTGTTGGGAAGTAATGAACATCATTACTATAAAAAGATAAATCCTCATATAGATTTTTAGCTTCCATATCGCTATTTGTCACCAATAGAATTGATTCATCTATATTTTCATATACCCCATAGACAATATAACTTTTTCCCGAATCTGATATTCCATTTATATTAATAGGATACCTATTACTTTTAATGCTTGAGAGTATTTTATTAAAAGACTTATCAGTATTTAAAGGTTGTAAAACCCCATTTAATCGCATCAATCTACACCGTCCTTAATTTATTCTTTTTTAGATGCCTTAAAACCATTTAACTTGTTCATGGCTTCCTTTACGTCATCCTTTATTATTATCTCAACACCTTCTGAAGCTACTTCAATAACTTCATTTAAGGTTTCTTGTTCATCCTTACTAAACCTTCCAAGAACATAGGAAACTAGATCTCCTTTGGGTTGTCCTACGCCTATCTTAATTCTGGCAAAAACATCTGATCCCATACATGATATTATACTTTTTATACCATTATGCCCACCAGCGCTACCTTTTTCTCTTATTCTAATTTTACCTACATCAAGGCTTATATCATCATATAAGACTATTATTTCTTCATTATTTAATTTATAAAAGTTCATAACTTCTATTATACTTTCCCCACTTAGATTCATATATGTTGAGGGTTTTAAAAGTATAACCTTTTCACTCTTTATAACCCCCTCACCATACTCTCCTCTAAATTTTTTCCTGTTTATATCTATATTATACTTATTAGAAATATAATCTATAGCTTCAAATCCAATATTATGTCTTGTACCATTATATTCTTTACCTATATTACCTAATCCAACTATTAAAAACACTATATCTTCCTCCTTAGGTATTCATATATTTATTATTATACTAGCTTTTAGCAATAATAAAAACTTAAGAATAAAATTATAATAACTTATCTACAGGATATAGTTATCATAATTTCCTATAAAATACGTAAAATAAATGCAACTCTTTATTGAGATGCATTTATTTATTTAACTTTATTTCTAACTCTTTAATTTTTCCATTTCTCATAACTTTGCAACTTATATTATCTTTCCCCTTTTCACTCTTAAGTATTCCATATAATTCATCCATGCTATTTACTTTACTATTATTAACTTCAAATAATATATCTGTAGGTCTTAGTCCTTCATCATAATAGCCTTCGACTCGTTCTATATATAATCCTACACTCTCTGAGTTATCATCATAGTTTATAAAACCACCTTCTAATACCCCTAAAATCCTTTTTATTTCACTTGATGTACTAATTATTTTATTTAAAGAATTTAAATTTATTGCATAATTTAACCCTTGCTGATTCTTCTCCTGACTAACCTTATAACTAGCAATACCTATTAATTCTCCATTAATATTAAGTAAGGCTCCACCTGTATTCATTTCATTAATTGGAATATTAACCTCCAAAAGATTGTACTTATTTCCTGAAATATTCAATTTTCTATTAGTTGAAGTTATTATTCCAGGAATAATGCTATCAATGTAATCATCACCTACACAATTACTTATTAAAACAACATTTTCTCCTTCTATAGATTCAATTGAATTAGATAACTTAACTGGCTTTAATTCATAATTAGATTCAACTTTAAGTATAGCAATATCTATTTTTTCATCAGATGCTATTAATTCAGCCTTAATAGGCTTTGATTCTTTAATAGGCAATTTAACATAAATACTTTTTATATCCTTTATATTTGAGTAAGTTGTTAAAATCTTTCCATACTCATCAATTATTATCCCTGTTGAATTATTAATAAAGTAATCATTTTGACTTACATTATTTTCACTTTCTCCAATCGTCACAATTGAATCTTTTACTTTCGTAATAATTTTTGAATATTCTAAGGTATTAGTACCTTCTTTGGATTGAAAGCTTACGCCATCTTGAAAATTATTAAAACTATCTTGGTATTTTAACCTTAATGCATATTTAGAAAATAAAGTTCCACTTATTATAGCTAAAAGAAATATACTAGATATTTTTATGCAAAATCTAAAGTTTCTTTTTATTCTCCTTATCTTAAATTGTATTGAAGGAAAGTTTTCATCTATATATTCTTCCCGGTCTTTAATTTTATCTTTAAAATCTTTATGCATAACTTAAAACCTCCAATACTAGAAATTATTGCATGTATCTTTTAAGAGTAAAGGTAAATCTTACTCCTTTATCTTCTACATTCTCAACCCATATATCTTGATTATGTTGTGAAAGTATTAATCTTACTATAGGTAACCCAAGCCCCGTGCTCACCTTGTTAGTTCTTGATTTATCAGTTTTGTAAAATCTTTCCCAAATGTTATTTATATTTTCCTTTGGTATAGTTGGTCCATTATTAAAAATACTAACATATACTAAATCTCCCTTAGTGTAGCTTTTAATTTCTAATTTACCACCTTCAGATCCATACTTTATTGCATTTTCTAATATATTGGTTAAAACTTGAATTATCCTATCTCTATCTGCTAAACAAAATTCATGTCTATTATCAAAAATCACTTCTACATTAATATCTTTATTTTTTATTTTACCTTCTAAATTAAGAGTGCATAAAGTAATTATTTCATTTAAATCAAATTGAATTATATTTAAATTAAACTTACCTGATTCTAAAGATGATATATCTAGTAAGTCATTTACTAATCTTGAAAGCCTGCATATTTCATCATTTACTATATTTAAGTAATAATTTTCTCTATCCCTTGGAATTATCCCATCCATTATCCCAGTTATAAATCCTTTTATAGAAGTTATTGGCGACCTCAATTCATGAGAAACATTTGATATAAAATCTCTTCTTGCGATATCAGACTTCTCTAAAGATTCCGCCATTATATTAAATGATTCTGCAAGTTCTCCTATTTCATCATCAGAATCTATATAAATCCTCTTATCTACCTCGCCTTTAGCAAGTCTTCTTGCAGCCTTGTTGATCTTTTCTATAGGATCCACTATTATTCTTCTTGAAATATAATACCCAACTACACTAAATATAACTAATCCTATAAAAATTAAAATCCAAATTGTAAAATAAAGATTGTCAACAAATTCTTTATTGTTATTATCTTCTATAATTATTAATATTCCATTTATATTTTCACCTTCATATAAAATCTTTGAATAGGATTTTAATTTATTATTTGAATTTGCAGAAAATATATCTTTTAGTATTTCTCCTTTTCTTAATATTGCTAAATCCTTTTCTTCTATATCAATTTTCTTATATTTTAAGTAGTTTAAATTATCACTTGAAACTGCATATACATAACCTTGCTTATCTAAAATAATACTGTCCATACTTAATGATATTTTAATCATCTTAAGGGCACCTTTTAATTCATCATAGGCTATATCATTATTTTTATTTAAATATTCTTGGGTTGAATTTTCAATTACACTTACATATTGATTTATTAAATCTAATCTTTTCTTAGAGTACTCCACATTAATCCAAATTGATAGAATACCTCCAATTACAATTAATATAATTAATATAAGAGAAGAAAAGGTAATTAATATTCTATTTATTACACCCCTTTTTCTCATTACTTCACCTCAAATTTATATCCTACTCCCCAGACAGTTTCAATTTGCCAATTTTCTCCGCCCTTTACCTTTTCTCTTAGTCTTTTAATATGTACATCTACAGTTCTTGAATCACCTGGATAATCATATCCCCAAACTTCACATAATAATTGTTCTCTTGTAAAAACTTTATTTTTATTTTTTGCTAAATAATGCAGAAGTTCAAACTCCTTTGGTGGCATTTTTATTTCTTCATCTTTATAAATTACAGTATAAGATGAAATATCAACAATTAAATCTTTAAATGTAAGACTGTCTGTTTCTTTTTCATCATAATTGTATCTTCTCATAACCGCTTTAACTCTTGCTAATAACTCCTTTGGTTCAAATGGTTTAACTATATAGTCATCAGCCCCAAGTTCTAGAGATAAGACCTTATCAAAGGTATCGCCCTTTGCCGTTAACATAATTATAGGAACCTCACTTGTTTTTCTTATATTTTTAAGAACTTCAACACCATCTATTCCTGGAAGCATAATATCTAGTAGTATTAAATTAGGTTTATAATCTTCATAATAACTTAAAGCATCCTTTCCATTATGACACTTCTTTGTTTCATAACCTGAATTTAATAAATATATATTTATAACTTCACAAATGTTTTTATCATCATCAACTATTAATACCTTGTTTAATTTATTATCCAAAATATCATCTCCTTTTTTATTATTATAACCTCTAAATTATTTTTATTGTGATAATTAACAGAATATTAATAGTTCACTTATATCGCGAATGTAAACTTAGAGAAAATAAAGAAGCTATCTACATTAGTTAATTGAGCGGGAGAATTTTATATTAAAGGAAATAATTTGTCTTAATCTGAATTATTAAAATTAAAACCATTGTACAACCTTAGTTGTACAATGGTTTCAATTTTCATTTTATGTATTAATACTCAAATAATTTACTTATTGGTTCGTCGTTATATATTCTTTTAATTGCTTCTGCAAATAAAGGAGCCACTGATAAAGATTTAAACTTCATTAATCCATCTCTTTCAGGTAACTTTATAGTGTTAAGCATAACTAATTCTTCTATAGCTGAATTATTTATTCTTTCAAAAGCTGGTCCCGATAAAACTCCATGTGTACAACAAGCATAAACATTTGTAGCTCCTAAATCTTTTAGAGCGTTAGCTGCATTTGCTATTGTTCCAGCTGTATCTATCATATCATCTATCAAGATGCACTTTTTCCCTTTAATTTCTCCGATTATGTTCATAATCTCAGATACATTTGCTTTTGGTCTTCTCTTATCTATTATTGCTATTGGAGCATGTAATCTATCTGCAAACTTTCTAGCTCTTGTTACGCTTCCAAGGTCTGGTGATACAACTACTACATCATCATCTTCTCCAAATCCTCTTTCAACAAAGTGGTTTGCTAAAATTGATGAACCTAGTAAATGATCTACAGGAATATTGAAATACCCTTGTATTTGTGATGCATGTAAATCCATTGTAAGTACTCTATAAGCACCTGCAGCTGTTATAAGATCCGCAACTAATTTTGCAGTAATTGGATCTCTTGATTTAGCCTTTCTATCTTGTCTTGCATATCCATAGTATGGCATAACAACCGTTATTCTTCCTGCTGAGGCTCTCTTAAATGCATCTATCATTATTAATAGTTCCATTAAGTTGTCATTAACCGGTGAGCTAGTTGATTGTATTATAAATACATCTGTTCCTCTAACCGTTTCTCCGATATCAACTGATATTTCTCCATCACTAAAAGTTGAAACCTTTGATTTACCTAAAGGTAAACCTAAAAGATCTGCAATTTCCTTTGCTAATTCAGGGTGTGCGTTTCCAGTAAAAATTTTAATATTTTTCCCATGGGTTATCATGTGTGAAGACCTCCTTAATATTTTGACACTTTTATTTATCAATTAACTACTTTTTGTTAAAACCTTTTTTAAGAGCCCAACCTTCGATGTTTCGTTGTCTAGCTCTTGCAATAGCAAGTTCTCCTTCATTAACATCGTTAGTTATTGTTGAACCTGCAGCTATATAAGTATTATCACCAATATTAACTGGTGAAACTAAATTTGTATTACATCCTATAAAGCTATTATCTCCAATTATTGTTTCATTCTTAGTTTTCCCATCATAGTTTACAACTACTGTTCCACATCCAAAGTTACAATTTTCACCTACTGATGCATCTCCTATATAAGTTAAATGGGAAACCTTTGTGTTATTTCCTATAGTTGATTTCTTTATTTCTACAAAATCTCCTATTCTTGCATTATTTCCGATTATTGATTGTGGTCTTATATAAGCAAATGGACCAACTGTTGTATTTTCCCCAATCTTACTATCTAATATAACTGAAGATTGTATTTCAACATTATTTAATACTACACTATTTGATATTCTTGAATTAGGATATAAAACTACCCCTTCTCCAATTATTGTATTACCTTCTAATATATTGTTCGGATAAATTACAGTATCCTTACCTATTTCAACATCGTCTCCTATATAAGTAGATTTTGGATCAATAAGTGTTACTCCATTTATCATATGTCTTGTATTTATTCTATCTCTTAAAACGCCTTCAGCTTCTGCTAATTGTACTCTTGAATTAACTCCAATAGTTTCCTCATAATCTATTACTAAAGCTCCAACCTTTTTACCTTCTTCTTTTAATATTCCTATTACATCAGTAAGGTAATATTCTCCTTGACTATTATTATCTGATAACTTATCTAAAGAACTTAATAATAGTTCTATATCAAAACAATAGATTGCAGAGTTCATCTCATTTACTAAAAGCTCTTCTTTAGTACAGTCTTTGTGTTCTACTATCTTTAAAACTTCACCATTATTATCCCTAATAACTCTTCCATATCCTGTTGGATCTTGGATTAATGAGCTTAATAAAGTTGCACCATTATTATTATCCAAGTGACTTTTAAATAAACTTTCAACAGTCTCATTTTTTATTAAAGGAGCATCTCCACAGAAAACGCCAACTATTCCTTTTTTATCTTTTAAAAAGTTAATAGCCGATTTCACTGCATGTCCTGTACCAAGTTGTTTTTCTTGTAGTGAATATGATACATTTTTAGTAGAAGTTTTTTCTTTAACTAATTCTGATCCTTTACCTATAATTACATTTACATCATCT
This sequence comes from Clostridium sp., assembly GCA_029257045.1. Classification (GTDB taxonomy): domain Bacteria; phylum Bacillota; class Clostridia; order Clostridiales; family Clostridiaceae; genus Clostridium. The sequence goes on along the minus strand of JARIDB010000020.1, from coordinate 22,105 downwards.
ATTTTTGCTTTTCTCATTGTATCTATTACATGGTTAACCATTTCTTTACCACATACTTTATGAAGGACCTTTGGAATATCTGATTTAATTCTTGTTCCTTGGCCTGCCGCTAAAATTAGTGCACATTTATACATAAAAACACCTCGCTATTGAACTTTAAGGACAAAATCTAGTTTTTTACAGAAAATGTTCGTAAACATCTCATTCTATTATATTGTATTAATTAAAGTATTTCAACCTTATTTATAGCCTATATTAATTTTATGTTTGATGATTTATTCCTTATTAATTAATATTAAGCAAAAAAATAAAAGGGTTTATCCCTTTTATTTCTAAGTAATATTAACTACTCTACCGCATTTTCAGCTAAGTCTTCTATTATTGCTTTATTATAAGCTTCTAATATAGATTGCTGAATTTTTTCTCTTGTATCTGTATTAATAGGATGAGCTATGTCTTTAAATTCTCCATCTGGAGTTTTTCTACTTGGCATAGCTATAAATAATCCATTTTGTCCTTCGATTACTTTAATGTCATGAACCACAAACTCATTGTCAAATGTAATAGATACTATAGCTTTCATCTTTCCATCAGAAGCTATCTTCCTTATTCTCACATCAGTAATTGTCATTGCATTCCACCTCCGTTAGATGTTATACTGTTAAAATTCTATAAAAACCCAAAAAATCCTTTTTTTATTTTAGAATATTTTAAATTTTAAAAAAATTCAATCTTTTATGGGTATTTTTTATATCCATCTTAATTAAACATCTTTGAAGGATTAACCTCTAAATCCTTTGGTTCTCCTAAATGTTTTAAATCAACTATCGATACATAATCTGTTACACTTTTTCTCATAACACCTATGTTATCAACTAAAACTCCAATCCCTACTAATTCACTATCAAATTCCTTTAATAAATCTTTTATTCCTTGAGCGGTTCCTCCACCTCTTAAAAAGTCATCTATAAAAATACATTTGCTATGATTTTTCATTAGCTTCTTTGATAAAGACATTTGTTGGATCTTCCCACTTGTTCCAGAAACATAATTTATAGAAATAGTTGATCCTTCAGTAACTTTATTATCTCTTCTAATAATTATTAAAGGTATTCCTAAATTTTTTGAAACTTCATAAGCTAAAGGTATTCCCTTAGTTTCAACTGTAACTATATAATCAACTTTATATTCATAGAATTCTGAAGATAAAATAACTCCAGCTTTACTTATAATCCTAGGATTATACATTAAGTCAGTCATATATATAAAGTTCCCTGGAATTATTCTACTTTCATCTTTTAATAATGTACATAATTCCTCTGCAAAATCCTCTGCCCCTTGTTTTTTTATTCCTGGAATATATTTAATCCCACCAGCAGCTCCAGCTATAGTTTCAATTTTTCCCATTTCTAATTTTTCAAATACTTCTCTTACTATAACAACATCTTCACTTATAGTTGATTTAGCAGCATTTAATAACTCCGAAAATCTGTTAAGTCCAATAATTTTATTTGGATTTTCAGTTAATACTTTTGTTATCGCTACCACTCTATTATTTCTACTTAATTTTTCCAAACTATCACCTACAACTTTTATTTTACGAATTATTCGTGATTTTTTTATCACTAATATTCATATTTTATTCCATATCCTTATTATTATCAACATTTTTTAGTTTTTATTATATTTTATTATTAACTTATTCATAAATTTCAATATTTTATTATTTATAATCCTTTTTTATGTGTTCATTTTCGTAAATTTGTATATAATTATAAGGAAAACTATTTTAATAGTAATTTTTTTTGTATAAAGGGGTTGATTTTATTGTCTTTTGATTTAAATAAAGATTTAGATAAAAAAGTTCATTTTATAGGGATTGGTGGTATAAGCATGAGCGGCCTTGCTGCACTTTTACTAACTAAAGGTCTTAAAGTCTCTGGTTCAGATTTTAAAGAATCACCTATACTTGATAAATTAAGAAATGAAGGTGCTGAAGTATACATAGGTCATAAAAGAGGAAACTTACAAAATGTTAATTTAGTAGTTTATACAGCAGCTATACCTTCTGATAATCCTGAAATTATAGAAGCTAAAGAAAATAATATTGAACTTATGGATAGAGCTGAGTTCTTAGGATACATTATGAAAGGTCATAAATATAATGTAGCTGTAGCTGGTACTCATGGAAAAACAACAACTACATCTATGTTGTCTCATGTAACATTAAAAGCTAAACTAGATCCTACTATATTAGTTGGTGGGGAACTTGATGTTATAGATGGCAACTTTAAGATAGGTAATAGTGAATACTTTATTACTGAAGCTTGTGAATATAAGGAATCCTTTTTAAGATTCTTCCCTTATATTGGAATTATATTAAACATAGATGCAGATCACTTAGATTACTATAAAGATTTGAATCATATAAAAGAAGCCTTTATTAAATTTATAAATATTATCCCTAATGATGGATACTTAATTGCTTGTGCTGAAGATAAAAATGTTCAAGAAGTAATTAAAGATGCTAAATGTAATGTTATAACTTATGGTATTAACACAGGAGATATTAGAGCAACCAATATTTCCTTTGATGAAAAAGGTCATCCAACCTTTACTGTAAACAAAGATAATAAGGAATTATTTGAAGTTACACTAAAAACTACTGGAAACCATAATATATTAAATGCTTTATCAGTAATTGCAACTAGCTTATTGTTTGAAATCTCAGAAGAAGATATTAAAAATGGATTATTAGAATGTTCAGGTGCTCATAAAAGATTTGAACATAAAGGCGAATTTAATGGTGCTACTATAATTGATGATTATGCTCATCACCCTGTAGAAATTAAAGCTACATTAGATACAGCAGAGATAATTTCTCACAATAAAATTTATGTTGTATTCCAACCACATACTTATACAAGAACCAAAACATTATTTAATGATTTTACAACTTGTTTTGAAAAAGCAGATGAACTTCTACTTATGGACATCTATGCTGCAAGAGAAAAAGATACAGGTATTGTTTCATCAAAAGAACTTGGGGATGCTATAAGAAAAACCGGCCTTAATTGTACTAATGTTAATAGTCATGAAGAAGCTGCTGAATATTTAAAAAGAGTTGCTACAACTAATGACATAATATTAACTGTTGGTGCTGGAGATGTAGTTAAGGTTGCTGATATAATTTTAAAATAAACTTATATTATTATAAAAGTCTTTAATTTAAATAAAGGGTACTTATAATTTATTTTCAAACTTTATAATTACCCTTTTATATTTTTTTCAATAACCATTTATTAAGCAATTAAATTTTTAGTTTATTTATCTATAACTATTGAGTTATAAACATAAACTAAAATATTGTTCTAATAGGTCTTTCAATTCAATATCAAAGGCAAATTATCATTTATATTTAGACAATATCTACTAATTTGTGTTATGCTAATCATATAAATTAAAACTTTATATCACATAAAAAATAAATTTAGAGGTGATTTTATGGATTTATCAAATAAGATTAAAACTGCTGCAGATTTTATAGTATCAAAATCTAAATACAAGCCTGAAATCGGTTTAATTCTTGGTTCTGGTTTAGGATCACTAGCTGATTCTATTGAAAACCCTGAATACTACAAATATGAAGACCTTCCTCATTTTCCAGTTTCTACTGTAGAAGGACACGAAGGAAGACTTGTTGTAGGAATGCTTAATGGCAAATGTGTTGTTGCTATGCAAGGAAGATTTCACTATTATGAAGGATATTCTTATAATGAAGTTACTTTCCCTGTTAGAGTTATGAAACTTATTGGAGTTGAAACTCTTATAGTTACTAATGCTTGTGGTGCTGTTAATGAAAGCTTTAAACCGGGAGATTTAATGATCATAACAGATCAAATTAACTTCTCTGGAGATAATCCATTAATAGGGGCAAACTTAAAAGAATTTGGTCCAAGATTCCCTGATCTTTCAAATGCCTACACAAAGGACCTTATAATTCAAACAAAGGAAATTGCAAAGAACTTAAACATAGATATTAAAACTGGAGTTTATATGATGTATAGTGGTCCAACTTACGAAACTCCTGCTGAAATTAGAATGTCAAGAATTATGGGTGCTGATGCTGTTGGAATGTCAACAGTCCCAGAAGTTATAATAGCTGCTCATGCAGGTATGAAGGTTCTTGGAATTTCATGCTTAACTAATATGGCTGCTGGTATATTAGATCAACCATTAAACCATAAAGAGGTTATGGAAACTTCAGCTATGGTTAAGGAAAAGTTTACTAAACTTATAAATAAAGTAATCGAAGAAATATAGAGAATCTAAATTAAAGAGAATTTTCAGTATATATGAAAATTCTCTTTAATTATTTTTTATTAAACTTTATAGTATTGTTATATCTTTACTTACTTTATTTAAAACTTCACAACCATCTTTGGTAACTAAAACTAAGTCTTCTATTCTAACACCAAAGTCGTCTTTTAGGTATATTCCTGGTTCTATTGAGAATATCATTCCTGACTTTATTTCATCGTGATTAATTGAACTTACATCACCAAAATCGTGATCTTCTATTCCAATTGAATGTCCTGTTCTATGAGTGAAGTATTCTCCATAACCTGCATCTTCTATGTAGTCTCTTGCAGCTTTATCTATATCTGAAAATTTCATTCCTTCTTTTACTTTAGCTATAGCATTTAAGTTTGCTTGTTTTACAGTGTTATAAATCTTTTCGTGTCTTTGATTTGGAGCTTCTCCAAAGAATACTGTTCTAGTCATATCAGAGCAATAGTAATTATATACTCCTCCAATATCCATAACTATGCTTTGACCTTTTTTAATTATATCTGTCCCTGAACCATGATGAGGGTCTGCTCCATTTGGGCATCCTGCTATAATTGGGTTAAAAGAAAATTTATTAACTCCATAATTTTCATAAATATCAACTAAAAGATTAGCATAATACTTTTCTGTCTTGCCTTCTTTAAGACTTCCCCATAAATCAAGCATTACCTTATCATTTATTTGTGAAGACTTTCTCATTAATTCTATTTCTTCTTCATCCTTTATCATCCTAATTCTATCTAATATAGGTGATGAATTAACAAAGGTCTTTGCCCCTTTCATTTCCATTAATTTAATTAAAAAATGAGACGGCCAGTTTTTATCCACACCTAAAGCCTTTTCTTTATCCACAACTGTTGATAATAACTTAACTGAATCCTCTAAATCTGTGTACCAAACTATTTCTACCCCCAAATCTTCATGTATAGGGAAAAGCTTATTTACTATAAACTTATGATTTCCATTTCTATTTAAATATAAGGCTAACATTCTTTCTCCTGCTTTAATCCACTTTCCTGTTAAATAAAAAATATCAGGAGAAGATGTAACTATTATTTGTTCTAACCCTTGGCTTTCCATATTTCTTAAAAGATTATTAATTCTATTTATTTTCATGTTTATCCTCCTTGTTTTGTCTTATATTTATAATATAACTTATAGTTTTAATAATATCCATTTATATATGATTTCAATTTTACACTATATATAAACATAATAAGCAATTAAATTATTAATAAATTATATTATTAACTTAACAATATATATTAGTTAATTATAATATTTCTATATAAAGACATAAATGGTATAATAAATATAGAATTTTTTAGGAGGACTTTTTTATGAAAATAGCTGTATTTTCTGACGTTCATGGAAATATTTATTCATTAATGACAGCCTTTGAAGATATTGATATGGAGAAAGTGGATATTACAATTTGCCTTGGGGATTTAGTTGGCTATGGCCCTCACCCAAATGAAGTAATTGCGTTAATAAAGAGGCGTGAAATCCCTTGTATTAAAGGTAATTATGATGCTTCTGTTGTAGATGGTAGATTTACTTATATTAGAGATAATCAAGTTAATTCCTTTGTTCTCCCTTGGACTTGTAGTGAACTTAGAGAGTCTAATAAATATTTTTTAGATAGCTTACCAGAATATCTAACTTATAATTTTAATGGAGTTAAATTTAGATTTACTCATGGAAGCCCTAACTCTATAAGTGAATATTTATATGCAGATGGCGATAACACTAAAAAGGTTATGGAAACCTTAACCGAAGATGTTTTAGTTTGTGCCCATACCCATATACCAACCTTGAAAAAGTTTAATGATAAAACTTTAATTAATGTTGGAAGTGTTGGTAAACCTAAAATAGGTAGACCTAATTTAACCTATTGTATAATAAATGTTGATGATAATAAAAATATTGATGTTAAGTTCAAGGAATTAGAGTATAACTTTCAAAAGATAGTAAAGGATACTAAAATTCTTAACTTTCCAAATCAATTAATAAATTCCTATGAAAGTGGAAATGAATAATTAAAGCAGCTATTAAGTTGCTTTTTTCTTATTCTAAATTGTTGTTGCAAATACTATTTACTTGGTATACAATGATATTAAAATCAAAAATTATAAAAAACTGTGACGAGAAGAGTAACCATGTGGAATTAGTTTTAGCGAGTAAGGAATGGTGGGAGCCTTATACTAAGCCTTTAGTGAAGAACATCTCTGAGTTTCTAACCGAACAAGTGAAAAAATGATCACCTTTTTCTTATATAAAAGGTGTAAGTTCGACTAACAAAATTAAAATTTTTAGTCTCACTTAAGTAGATTTAGACGGATTCAAACCGATATATTTGAACAGACATTATATGTGTCTTTAGAGTGGCTATAAATTATAGCAACTTGGGTGGTACCGCGAATATAACTTTCGTCCCTTGTATGGGATTGAAGGTTTTTTTTATTTGAAAATAAATTTTTAGGAGGACTAATAATGGATAAAGTTGTTTTAATAAAATCACTTTACAGAAACGAAGAAGAATACTTATCTAAGGAAATTAAAATTTCTGGTTGGATAAGAACATTAAGAGCATCAAATGCTTTTGGATTTATAGAAGTTAATGATGGAAGTTTCTTTAAAAACATTCAAGTTGTATTTGGAAGTGAACTTTCAAACTTTGCTGAAATATCAAAGTTACCTATAAGTTCATCAATAACTGTTGTAGGAACTTTAGTTGCTACCCCAAATGCAAAACAACCTTTTGAAATTCAAGCAAAAGAATTAATAATAGAAGGTATGTCTAATTCAGATTATCCTTTGCAAAAGAAAAGACACTCTTATGAATATTTAAGAACAATAGCTCATTTAAGACCAAGAAGTAATGCTTTCTCAGCAGTATTTAGAGTTCGTTCTGTTGCAGCTTATGCTATCCATAAGTTCTTCCAAGATAGAGGATTTGTTTATACTAACACTCCACTTATAACTGGAAGCGATGCTGAAGGTGCTGGAGAAATGTTTAGAGTTACGACTTTAGACCTACACAATGTACCAAAAACTGAAGAAGGTGCTATTGATTTCAAACAAGATTTCTTTAACAAAGAAAGTAACCTTACTGTTTCTGGACAATTAAATGCTGAATGTTATGCTTTAGCTTTTAGAAATGTTTATACTTTTGGACCAACATTTAGAGCTGAAAACTCAAATACGGCAAGACATGCGGCTGAGTTCTGGATGGTAGAACCTGAAATAGCTTTTGCTGATCTTCAAGATGACATGGAACTTGCCGAAGATATGCTTAAATATGTTTTAGAATATGTAATAACTGAATGCCCAGAAGAAATGCAATTCTTCAATCAATTTGTTGATAAGGGAATCTTAGATAGATTAAACCATGTAATAAGTTCAGACTTTGGTAGAGTAACTTATACTGAAGCTGTTGAAATATTAAAGAAAACTGATAAGAAATTTGAATATCCTGTTGAATGGGGAATTGACCTTCAAACAGAACACGAAAGATATCTTACTGAAGAACACTTTAAAAGACCAGTTTTTGTAACTGACTATCCAAAAGACATTAAAGCTTTCTATATGAGATTAAATGAAGATGGAAAAACTGTTGCAGCAACAGATCTTTTAGTTCCAGGAATCGGAGAACTTATTGGTGGTAGCCAAAGAGAAGAAAGACTAGATGTTCTAAAAGGAAGACTTGCAGAACTAGGTCTTAATGAAGAAGATTACTGGTGGTATTTAGAGCTTAGAAAATACGGAGAAACTAAGCATGCTGGATTTGGACTTGGTTTTGAAAGACTTATAATGTATGTTACTGGTATGACTAACATTAGAGACGTAATACCATTCCCAAGAACTACAGGACAATCAGAATTTTAATAAACAAAATGCACTAGAGGTTTATTCTCTAGTGCATTTTATTTATTAATAGTAGCTTATAATAAAGCTCAATTATAGTTTATCTAAATAATCCATATTTTAGTTTTAATCTCTCCATTTTTTCTTTCATAGGCATTGCTAATATAAACAAAAAAATAACTGTTGAAATTGCATGTATTGTATCAAAGGGTATGCTTGAAGCATAGGTTGCAATTACCCCTTCTTTAGTAAGTGGATTTACATAGGCCAATATTGTCCAAAGGTTTACTATTAGTCCATATAAATATCCACATACTCCACCAAATATACATATTGATAATTTACTTTCTATTATTTTATATTTATATAACAGCCCTGATAAAAATCCTATTATTCCAAAGGCAAACATCTGCCATGGAGTCCATGGCCCTTGTCCGAAAAAGAAATTTGATACTAGTGCTGATATTGCTCCTGTTAAAAAACCTGCCTCTGACCCAAAAGATATACCAGTTATTATAACTATTGCTGCAACTGGTTTAAACTGTGGAATCATTGCAAAAGCAAACCTTCCAATTGCTGCAATTGCTGACATTACAGCAATTGGAACTATTTCTCTAGCTCTTGGCTTTCTTCTTTCAAACAATGAAAAAAATGGCCACATAGCTAATATAATTAAAATCATACTTACAAGCCAATAATTCCTATCTCCTACTTTTACTCCTATAAATAATATTATAGGAGGTATTAAAATACTTATTATTGCTACTTTTAACTTCTTAAATTTTGAAACTTCCATAGGTCTACCATATCCTCAACTTTTAAAATATCTTTTAATATACCCCGTGATATTTTATTAGCACAGGTTGTATAAAATGAGTTTCCACAGAAAAATTCTCTTGGCGTCCCTTCTGATGAAATATCTCCATCAAAAAACATTAAACATCTATCAGAAATTTCTGCTGCAAATTCTATATCATGAGTTACTATAACAATAGTTACATCCTTTTCCTTTAAACTTCTAATAATGTCTCCAAGCTCTTTTTTAAAATTTCCATCTAATCCTTTAGTAGGTTCATCTAATATTAATATCTTAGGTTCTAGCAATAATATCTTTGCTAATGCTGCCTTTTGCTGCTCTCCTCCACTTAAGTCATAGGGATGAGACTTTAGTAAATCCTTTATTCCTAATAGCTCACTTACCTCTTGAACTTTGTTTATCTTTTCATCCTTAGATAACTTAATTCTATCAAAAACCTCTTCTAAATCATCTTGAAGAGTACTCTTTATAAATAGACTTTGTGGATCTTGAGGTAGTACTGCTAAGTTTTTATTAAATAACTCTGATAACTTATATTTTTCTATCTTCTTTTTATTTATATAAACATTACCCCTGTATGGTTTATTATTACCTGATATAACTCCTAATGTTGTAGTTTTCCCTGTACCATTTCCTCCAAGGATAGATAATATTTCGTTTTTATATACATTTAAGTTTAATCCTCTTAATATATCTGGAGATGATTTTTCATATCTAAACCATACATCCCTTAATTCTATAATAGGTTCTTTTCTATTTTCATTATCAATTAAATCTATTGATACTTCTTCATAAAACTTATTTTCATCATTAAATATTTTCTTAACCCAATCTCTACTTTCCTTTATTGTTAAAGGTGACTCTCCAATACAATTACAACTTTTATATATTCTAATTGGCGTTGGAAGGGAGTAAAACATAGAATGCTTATTGTCCTTATTATATATTATATTTCCTATTTCCTTTGGGCTTTTATATCCAATTATCTTACCAGAGTCCATTAAGATTATCTTATCAGCCATAGAAAAGACTTCTTCTAACCTATGCTCTGTTATAATCACTGTTACTCCAAGTTCTCTATTTATCTTGCATATTGTTTCTAAAAACTCTGTTGCAGCAATTGGATCTAATTGTGATGTAGGTTCATCTAATATTAAAACCTTTGGTTGCATAACCATTATTGAAGCTAAATTCAATAATTGTTTTTGTCCTCCACTTAACTCACTTACATCTTTTCTAAACCATGTTTGTATTCCAAAAAAGCTTGCCATCTCTGCAACTCTTCTTCTTATAGTTTGCGAATCTATTCCTAGACTTTCTAACCCAAAGGCTAATTCATGCCACACCTTATCTGTAACTATTTGATAATCTGGATTTTGCATAACAAATCCTATTTCTGATGCAGACTCCCTTTGTTCTAATCTTTTTATGCTTTTACCTTTATATAAAATATCACCTTCTAACTTACCATGAGGTGCTATTTCATTTTTCAAATGTCTTAAAAGAGTACTTTTACCACAACCGGATTCTCCTATTAAAAGAATAAAATCTCCTTCGTTTATATTAACATTTATTTTATCTAATACATTCTTTTCACTATTAGGATAAGCAAAACTTAAATCTTTGATTTCAATATGGTCCATCTTAATTCCTCCCTTCTCTCAATTATAACTGGAAAGAATACTAATATACTATAAGCTAAATATATAATGTAATCAGCAAATCCTATTTTACCTATTTTTATATAAGGATAAAATTGCATTGCATTTTTACCACCTACATATCCTAAAATACAAATTATAATCAAAGATACCATTATAGATAAAGCTATTTTATCTCTTTTATCTACTTTATATAAGGAAAAATTAGTTCTTCCACTTAATCCATAACCTCTACCTCTCATGGAATCAGCAGTTTGAACACCATTTTCTAATGCCCAAGTTATAAGTATTGATACAATCATACATCCATGTTTAATTCTTTCATAAAGACTTCCACTATTTATATCTCTTCCTATATTTCTTTGAGAAAGCCTTATTTTCTTTAATTGTATTTTAAACTTTGGAACAAAGCTTAGCGTCATAGAAATCAGCAATCCAATTGATGGAATTGTTTTACTAAATAGATATATCATTTTCTCTGAAGTTATTACTTTATTATAACAGCTAAACCACATAACCATAGTAACAAGCATCATAGCAGTAACTATTCCATATATAAATGATTCTAGTGTTATCGGTTTATTGCTTAAGTAAAATAATATTGTCATACCTTCATGGCTAAATAATGGATTTAATATTATTACTATAAAAAATATAGGTAATAAAAAATATAAGTTAAACTTTAATCCTTTAACTCCATTTAACATTACTGTATATATAAATGATGATAATATAGATATAATTAATAATATTGGATGTTGAAATACCATAGAAAATATTATAACAGTAGTAAAATACACGAAATTTACTAGTGGATGATATTCTCCAAAAGAATCATATAATTTTCTCTCCATACTATAATAACTCCTTTATAAATCTTTTCCTAAATCGCAGGTGTACTTCCATTCAATAACATCTCCATCATTTAACTCATAATTACTACATCCATAGCTTGGAAAAACTCCATTTACGCTATATTTCCATCCACTAAGTTCTCCCCCATCAAATTCATAAAGATTATTTATTCCCTTTATATAGGCGCTTTCATATACAGGTGATTGTACAAAATCCATATGAATTCTTTGCTTTCTTGTTTCTTTTAAAAGAATATCAAATACAGTATCTCCGTTATCTATTTTAATGCTCTTTTCACCTAATATAACTCCATTTGATGGTATTATAGCTCTTTTACTTTCTTGAACCTTATCTAAGTTATTTAAAATGGTATTGCAAGTTATTGATATAGTTACATACTTTTCAACTGGTTCTACTTTTACTTCTGACCCATTCCCTGGTTTAACAGTGGAAGTGTTTGTATTGTTTTCTATATTCGCTTCTGTCTTATTTTCTTGTTTAGATACCTCTTCTTTATTAGTACTACTTGTTGCTTTTACAGGGCTATCTTCGCTTACTTTCTCTTCAGCCTTTATTTCTTTACTGTTCTTTTCTTCTTCAGTATCTTTTTCTTTTCCTAAATCCTTATTATTATCTTTTGTAGTATCTTTCTCTATGTTTTTACTAAATTTAATTTCATTACTATTTTCAACTTTTTCATTATTAGATAGGAATTTTTCATTATTATTTAAAATAAATCCAATAGAAACTGTAACTACTAATAAAATCCCTATTATAATAGCTCCTATTTTAACTTTTTTATTCTTCATATCTTCCTCCAAATATAAAGCTTTAGGTATTAAGCTTTCTTATATATTAAAAAATGCTTGTACAACCAAGTTTTCAAAATAACTACTTTAATTATACAAGCTATATTATTTTAAATTAGTTTCTAGCTTTTCTTTCCTGGGTATTTATTTTTAGCAACCAAGAAAACTCCAGTAATTAATACTATTATAGCAATAACTAACACCATTAAAGCGTTTGTTCCGCCTGTTTTTGGAAGTCCTTTTTGAGTGTTACTTTCTAATTTAATATCTATATTAGCTTCTGGTTTAGTTCCTATATTTACTTCAGATTCTAACTTATCAATTATATCCTTAGCTTGCAAAACTTCATTAAAGTATTTAATATACTGTCTGTCTCTTTCATCTAATGTATTATATCTTGATATTAATTGGTAAACTATATCTTTATCTTTTAAAGTAATGTTTTCAGGATTTATTTTATTCCATATATCATCTTCAATTGAATTTACTTCTTTTCTAATATAATCTATTTTTTCCTTAGCCTTAAATAGTGATTCCTTATTAATTACTTTATTTTGTATGTCTATTGATAGATTTGAAAATTCCTTATATAAGTTATTTACTTCTTCTTCTCTATCTAAGACAATATCTTTTAATACTGGTAATTTATCTATTTTAACTTCCATAGCTTTAATAATTTCAATTTCCTCTAAATTGTTAATAGTACTTTTCGCCTCTATTAACTTTCTAGCATTATTTACCTTTTGTTTATGTTTTTCTGATAATATATTATAACTAGCAAATAATTCATTAACCTTATCCCTATTTGCTAATGTTATTTCACTTGGTAATTCTTCTATACCAACTAATAATCTTTCTACTTCTTTATCAGCATTTTTTAAGTCTTCTATCTTTTCTAAGGCTTTATTTAATTTATCTATATTAGTAACCTTAGATTTATCTTCTTCTGATAAATCCATGTATCTTTCCATGACATTATTAATAGTTATTTCATCATTTAAAGTTATATTTTCAACACTTGGTAATTTATTTATACTATTTGTAACATCATTTACACTAAAGGTACCATCTAACTTATTTATAAATTTAAAAATATATCCTGAATCATTTTTTAAATATATACTTCCATTTTCATCAATAGCTGCTGATGATGAATTATATTGCGGTTTACTTGGAGTTCCTATTTTTTCATAAGATGGCTCTGTATTTCCTGCAAAATCTTTAACTGAATATATATAATCAGGATTTGAATAGTTAAATAAGTATAAATAAACTGTATTATTATTTTCCCCTGTAGCATATGCAGTTGTTAGTACTGGTGATGATTGAGAACTTAATCCATTAATTTGATATATTATCTGTAATGTGCTAGCATCTAAAACTGAAAATCCAGCTCCTGATGATACTCCACCACCGCCCACATATACCCTTCCATTATATGTTACCGGACTCGATGTTATATAAGAACCTATATTTCTTGTTATCAAAGATGACTTATCAAAAGTACCATCTGAATTAACCTTTATTGAATGAATATTTCCAGATTTAGTAGTGATATAAATTCTCCCTATATTTCTATCATAATGAATTGATGACCTTATAGCTTCATTTATTTGTAAAATATCTACTATACTATCATTAATTAAACCATGACTTACAACTTGTCCGTTCTCTCCTCCAAAAACTATATTATTTCCAACTATAGCACCACTACTCCAGTAGTACCCTTTCGCTCCTTCTTTTGGTGCATAAGTCCAGGTGTATTCCTTTATCTCATTTCCAACTGTAGCATCTTCATCTTCTGCAGACACAGCATAAAACATCCCCTTATCTGCTGAACCACTAGTTATTCCCATATAAACATATCCATTATAATAAGTTACCGGTGATATTGCTTGTAATGACTTATCCGAAGATATTGCAGTTATCCAAAGTGATTCTAAAGTATTTGCATCAACACATTGAATTCTCCCTGCACCTATTGGAATAAATAACTTTCCTTCTCCATATGAAATTCTCGAAAAGAATCCTATACCTTCCGCTAAAGGCTTCTCTAATAAAACTTCCCCAGTTTCTCTATCTAACTTTTTAATATTTGAACTATCTGTTATATAGATATAAGGTCCAACAATTATTGGATCACTATAGTTCCAACCTGAACCAATCTTCTTAGCCCATGCTTCTTCTATTTCTTCTGAATTCCTTGGCGTTTTACTATCTGTTATTCCTGGGTTTAAAGTTTCCCCTCTAAATTGTTGCCATGCAGATTCCTTTCTAGACATAGCACCTACTACAAAAGAATTAGTAGCTAATACAAAAATAATTAATAATGTAGATAATGTCTTTTTCCCTAAATTAATTTTTTTCATGCTTTTACCCCTTTCGATATTAGTAGAAAATAATTACATAAAACCTTCTATTATGTTTTGATTTTTATTTCAAATAAGCTTATTTAGATATTAATAAACTTATTTAAAACAATAAAAAAATCTCATAATTAATACGAGATTTTAAACAACACAATAATACACAAATAGAATTATAGATAAGAATTAATATAATTATTTTTAATTCTGTATTCCTATAATATATTCATAAATAATCTTTGTTTTCATTTCCCACCGAAATTATTCACTTCTATTTTTGTGGCAGGTATCCTGACTTAAAGCTTCAAACCTATTCCTCTTGCCTTCCCAAGTAATTTCTCAGTGACTTTCTTATATTATAAATAATATAAGTAGAGTTTCGTAGCTTTTACAGTAGCGGGGGCTGCTATGGATTCTAACCATATTCACTATTAATACTAAAGTAACCACAAAAAATTATTAAGTTTTAAACTATAATTATATAGTACAATAAATTTATGGTCAACATCTTCCATTCTTCATCTTTTTTATTTTTAACCTTTTAATCTTATTATTAATATAACCCTTAATAATACTTAATATTTATCATATAATAGATTATCATTAAATATTAAAAATAACTTCATAAGTAAAGGTGGTAACCAAATGATTGAAAACATAATAGCCATTGATGAATTTAATAAACAAAGTCTAAAATAAATAAAAAGCAAAAAGACCTATTCTAAAACTTTAGAAATAGGTCTTTAATTTATCTATTATTTACTTTTTCTTTTAACTAATTCATATAATGTATGAACTGGAGCTCCTGTTCCACCTTTTACTGATAAATCAGTATTTTTTCCTGTCCAAGCTGTTCCAGCTATATCTAAATGAAGCCATGGCTTATCTTGAACAAAGGCTTTTATAAATAATCCAGCTGTTATTGTTCCAGCATATCTTCCGCCAGTATTCTTAAGATCTGCAACATCTGATTTGATTAATTCTTTATATTCATCAAATCCTGGTAGTTCCCACATCTTTTCTCCAGTATATAATGAAGCTGATTTTAATTCATTGTAGAAACCTTCATTATTTGTTACAACTGCAGTTGTAGTTTCTCCTAAAGCAACTAATGCTGCTCCTGTTAAAGTAGCTAAATCAATAACTTCTTTAGCATTTTCTTTTTCAATTATATAATTAACTGCATCTACTAAAGTTAATCTTCCTTCAGCATCTGTATTATCAACTTCTATAGTTTTTCCAGCCATACTTCCGATTATATCTCCTGGTTTGTAAGCTTCTCCAGAAATTGCATTTTCGCAAGCTGCAACAACTGCAACAACATTAACTTTTAACTTTAATTTAGATATAGTCATCATAGCACCAATTACTGATGCCGCTCCACCCATATCAGATTTCATGTCTCCCATTCCTGCACTTGGTTTTAATGAATATCCTCCTGTATCAAAAGTTAAGCCTTTACCTACTAAACCTAAAACTTCTTCTTTTTGACTTGGGTTACCAAAGTATCTCATGACAATAAGTCTTGGCTCTTTAGAAGATCCTTTAGCTACGCTATAGAAAGCTTCCATTTTTAATTCTTTTATTTTTGAAACTCCATGAACTTCAACTTCGAATCCACTTTCCTTACCAGCTTTAACAGCTTCTTCTGCTAAAACTTCAGGATACATTACATTTGCAGGTTCATTAACTAAATTTCTAGCTAATATAATACCCTTTGCAATTTCATTTGCTTCTTGTAATGCCGCATCTATTTCTGGAGTTGCTTCTTTAATTCCACATCTTGCAATTGATACTGTAATATCATTTTCCTTATCTGCATCTGTTTTGTATTTATTAAATGTATATCCAGCTAAATGAGCAGCTATTCCTGTGTTCTTTATAATTTCCTCAAGATCTAACGTATCTACCTTAGGAAGTCTTAAGAATACTGTTGTAGCCTTTAATTCCTTAGCCTTTCTAATTCCCTTTGATGTTGCTTTTCTTACAGCATCAAGATTTAAATCTTCTTCTTTTCCAAGTCCAACTAAAACAACATTTTGAATAGTTTCATTTACTTCTCTAGTAAATGTATAAGTTTGACCTAGTTTTCCTTCAAATAAACTTTTAGTTTTTGCATATTCTATATTTTTGTCTATATCTTCTTTTCCTATATGAAGATTATTTTCAACTAAATAAACTACTTGCACATCTGTTTGAGAGCAAGAAAATCTTCTATATGTTACGTTCATTTTATCACCTCGTATTTAATTTCTTTTTATAATAATACCATTATTAATAGATTGATTCAATGGATAATAATTATTATTTACTTAATAAATTAAAATTTTATTTTATTTATTTTTTTATGTATAAAATCCTTATATGTGTAGATAATACTAATATAAACATATACCTGTGTTAAACAGGTCCCCATCCCCCATTTATTTATATAAAGCGCTTCGGCGCTTTTTTTGTGCATTATATTTTTACTTTTTTTATTTTACCCTTTATTTCAATAAATATTACTTATATCTTTTTATGAATTTTAAAAATATAAAATAACAACGTCTTTGTTGGTTTAAATTTTAATATTACTTAATTAATTTATTTTTCTATAATACAATTAATCATCCTATTAGATGTTATAACCTTTTATAATTTACCTATATACTCCAAGTAAAATTATGTAATTTATCTTAATTTATGGTATAATATATTATAAATTTATATGATAGGTGGTTTAATAAACATGAAAAATAAAAAACTGATTATATTACCTTTACTGTTATTACTTATGCTATTTATAAGTGGATGCTCTAATATAGATAAAGCACAAAAAGTTTTTGATTCTTATTCTGAAAAATGGATACAAAATGATTATTCAGGCATGTATCAAATGTTAAGTAATGATTCAAAAACTAATATCTCAGAAGAAGATTTCACTACACGATATAATAATATATTTTCTGCAATAACTGCTAATAACTTATCATTAGAAATTACTGGTGATAAAGAAAAAGTAGATGATGTCATTACTATTCCATTTAAGCTTAATAGTCATACAATAGCTGGTGATGTTACTCTTACAGACTATAAATTAGCCTTAATCAAAGAAGATAAAGAATATAAAATAAAATGGGATGAAAGTTTAATATTCCCTCAAATGACTAATGGAGATAAAGTAAGAGTTAATGTAGTTCCTTCAAAAAGAGGAAGCATATTAGATAAAGATGATAATCCATTAGCAAAAGATGGTTTGCTTAATACAATTGGTATATATCCTGCTAAATTTAATTTATCAAATGTAGATACTAAGATAACTGAAATTGCAAATATACTTGATATAAGTGAAGAAAGTATAAAGACTAAGTTAGAACAAAATACAAATCCCGAATACTTTGTACCTTTAGTAAGTGTACTCCCAAGTGATTCAAAGATTCCTAACCTTTCTAATAAAGCGGAAGAAGGAGTTTTAATACATGAAAATACCGGTAGGGTTTATGTTAACGATGAAGCTTTTGGCAGGTTAATAGGATACGTTGGGAATATTACGGCTGAAGAATTAGAAGCTAATAAAGATAAGGGCTACAGTGATGCAAGCCTTATAGGAAAAGCAGGTTTAGAGCAAGTTTATGAGGAAACATTACGGGGAAAGGATTTTGCTGAAATATATATAGAACGTGGCTCTGAAAAAATTACTATTGCTAAAAACGAGGGCGAAGATGGAAAGGACGTTAAAACTTCCATAGATTCAAGTCTTCAAAGTAAAATATATAGCGAAATGAATGGTGAAAAAGGAGCTGCTACTGCTGTTAATCCTAAAACTGGGGAATTATTAGCAATGGTAAGTGCCCCCTCCTTTAATTCAAATACCTTTACAACTTATGTAACTAAAACTCAAAAATCAAAATGGGAAGAGACAAATAATGCCGATGAAGTGAATAGATTTAATAAAACATATTCACCTGGTTCAACTATGAAACTATTAACTTCTTCAATAGGATTGCAAAACAAAATTATAGATCCAAATGCTACAAGAGATATCAATGGATTATCCTGGCAGAAGGACAGCTCCTGGGGAAACTTTAAAATAACTAGGGTAACAGATCCTGGCAAAGCTGAATATTTAAAAGATGCTGTTAATCACTCAGATAATATTTACTTCGGTCAAGTAGCCTTAGAGCTGGGTAGTGAAAAGTTTATAAATGGAATTAAAGGCTTTGGAATTGGAGAAGAATTAATATTTGAGTACCCCATGGAAGAGTCTCAAATTTCTAATGATGGTTCTTTAAATAAAGAGATTCTACTAGCTGATACTGGATATGGACAAGGTGAAATAATGGTTACACCTTTAAATGTAGCTTTAGCTTATAGTGCTTTAGCAAACAATGGTGACATAATGCAACCAAGACTTATAATAAGTAAAAACTCTGAATCAAAGATTTGGAAGCAAGGCTCTATATCAAAAGATAATTTACCTACATTAATAGATTCCTTTACAGCTTTAATTAATGATTCTGGAGCAACTATTTCAGACGGAGCAGTTCCAGGATTTAGAGTTGCAGGTAAGACAGGTTCTGCCGAAATAAAAAAATCCCAAGATGATACTAACGGAACCGAAAATGGATGGTTTGTATCCGTTGATCCAGATACATCTAAAATTTCTTTAGCTATGATTATTGAAGATGTTAAAGGAAGGGGCGGTAGTCATGTCACTGTTCCTAAAGTAAGAAATGTTATGGAATATTATCTAACTAAATAAAAAAGGTGAACATATAATGGTTTGCTTATGACCTCGCTACGCTCCAAGTCATCTCAAACCATTATATGTTTACTACTATACTAAATGAAGAAATTATAACAACTTATCCACAGGATGCGTTATTATAATTTCCTGAATATAAAAAATGAGAGTGCCTTATAGTATGCATATATCTACTATAAGGCACTCCCCTTTTATAAAATATTTCAAATCTACTTATTTAAATATTACCTTTTCATCTTCAAATCTATCTATTATAGCTAAAGATTCTACCCTAGCACCCATTCTCTCTAAAACTTCTCTTCCTTCTTGGAATCCTTTTTCTATTACTATCCCAACTCCAACTAAATTAGATCCTGCTTCTTTTATTAAATCGAGCATTCCCTTTGAAGCACAACCTTTAGCTAAGAAATCATCTATAACTAATATGTTTTCCCCTTCATTTAAGAATTGCTTTCCTACTCTTACTTTATAAACCTTCTTTTTAGTAAAAGAATTTACTTCTGCTTCATAAACCTCTTTATCAAGATTTAAACTTTCTGTTTTCTTAGCAAATACTACTGGTACATAGTCAAAGTATTGAGAAACTATTGCAGCTATTCCTATTCCTGATGCTTCAATTGTAAGGATCTTATCTACCTTTACATCACTAAATATTCTTTTAAATTCTTTTCCAATTTCATTTAATAACTTAATATCCATTTGGTGATTTAAAAAGCAATCAACCTTTAATATGTTTCCATCTCTAACCTTTCCTTCAGTTAGGATCTTTTCTTTTAACTTTTCCATATAAATATCTCCTTATTACTTTATTAAAATTTATAGTATTCTAAAAGCTTGTCTTTTAAATCAAAGCAAGACTACGTAATAAAGCTATATCATATAGCAATAAGAACTCTTCGTAGTTAGGATATTTACGGTTTCCTAGTAGAAACACTTGAACCTTATCTTCAAGCATATACGAATACTATATTGTTTTATTTATTATATCACTTATATAATAAGTTTGCTTATGTATTTTTCTAGCATTATTCCACTATTTAGCTTACATAAACAAATTTTAATATTAATTATTAAAAATATCCTTAATATTAGTTAAGAACTTCTTCCTCGGTTATAATTCTTGTTATTAGTCTTATCTTATTATTAAATTCTTTATCATATTTTAGATATACTTCATCTAGAAAGTTAATATTTTTAAGACTTTCATATCTACTTACTATATCATAGTAATATATTTCTGATTCATCAGATAAAGTATGATCTACATCTACTTCAATAACTGTTTTTGATATTCTCTTAATATCTATTTTTAATTTACCTATATTGCTATCATAGCTATTAAACTCAAAGAATCTAAAATAATTATATAAGTTGTCCTTAATCTTTTCTAATTCTTTTTTATTAAACTCTTTAATTTTAATATTATAATCTATCTTCTTAAAATACTTTTGTTCTTTTATTATATCATCTATTTGTTTTATCTTTTCTGTCCCCTTAATTCCAAAGAATGTAACTATACAAAAGAATAAGGATTTTGTTAATGTGTCCCTTATTTCATGATGTGGACTTTTAATTAATATTAATATTGCTAATGTTATAGCACTTATAACCCCAAATAACATTATTGTAAGTTTTATTACTTTAGATTTCTTTATTGCAGTTAAATACATTGATATGGTTATTACTGTTAATAATCCTTTCAATAAACTCTCTAAGTTTACTGTTCCTGTTATAGCTTTAGATAATTCCATCTAAACCCTCCCCAAATTAATCATATTTTAATACTTTAATCTCCCCAGATCTAATAGTATTATTAACATCTATAATTCTTTGATTTCTTGATCCTCTATACTTTATTTCTTCATCCTTTTCTTCTTCCATAAATCTGCCATCAACTAACACATCAATATTATTTATTAAATCACTAAAAGCTTTATTTTCTTTAGATATTTCCATTATTTTTTCAAAGGTATATCCTGAGTAGCACCATATATTTAATCCAGCCTTTTTAAACTCTTTTGCCATATAAGAAAATTCTTGTGCTCTTTCAAAGGGATCTCCACCACTAAAGGTCACCCCTTTAACCATAGGATTATCTAATGTATCTTTTATTAAGTCTTTTATTACCCTTTCTTCTCCACCATTAAAACTGTGAGTATCTTGATTAAAGCAACCTCTACAATTATGTTTACATCCTTGAGAAAAAAACACTCTTCTTATTCCAGGTCCGTTAACTAAACTTTCATAAGCTATTCCTGAAAGCCTTACTGTATCTTTCATGTATACATCCCCTTTAGATATTTTAGTACTTATATTTTATATTAGTTAATATTATTTACACACAATCTAATTTACTAAAGTTCTTATTCAAGTACTTTTATTTTATCACTATAACTTTCTAAAATCCCCTTTGATCTATTAAAAGATTCTACAATTCTAGTTTTTCCTTCTTCTGTTAAGTAATCTTCGTTACCTTTTGTAGCAGGTACAACTTCATAAAATAGCCTTCCATTCTTTTCATACCAATTTACCCAAGTTGGTAGGTATGTAGGATAGTCTATTTTTATTTCATCATTATCTTTATTCTTTGTTACATTTATTGAAACTATTACTCCATCTTCTGTATAAGGATT
>JARIDB010000030.1 GCA_029257045.1 Clostridium sp. | reverse complement strand
AATTATTGTAAGTAATTTAAAGGATTAACATGTTGTCCATTAATTCTAATTTCCCAATGAATATGTGGGCCTGTACTCATTCCTGTTGAACCAACTAAGGCAATAGTTTCTCCTCTTGAAACTTGTTGTCCAACACCAACTAATAATTGCTTACTATGTCCATATAAAGTTTGAACTCCATTTCCGTGATCTATTATTATAGTATTTCCATAACCATCTATCCATCCTGAATGAACAACCCTACCACTTTTTGAAGCACTTATATTAGCTCCATCAGGATCTCCAAGATCTACTCCTGTATGAAAACCTGCTGCTCCTGTAACTGGATTTGTTCTAGGTCCATAATGATCTGTTACAACTCCATAACCTGGTCTTAAGAAGCTTTCTCGACTTGGGTCTCCAGTATAACCACCATCTCCTGATCCTCCAGGAGATCCAGTATCTCCAGGTCTATTAAGGTCTGCAAATATATTATCTAACTGAACTTGAAGTTCAGAGTTATAACTTACTAAATCTCCAATCTTGTCAGAAACTTCTTGTTCTTTATATGAAAGTTCCCCTATAATATCAGATTTTTGATTTTCTAAAGCATAAAGCTCGTCCATCTTGCTTTGTTGATAATTTTGTTTTTCAATATATTCCTTTTGAGCTTCAACTAATTCATTTTGTCTATTTACAACTTCTTCTTTTCCAGATTCTATTTCAGACAAACTACTTTTTATTGATTTTCTCTCCTCTTCTAGAGAAGTTTGTATATCTTTTAAATCAGTAATAAGTTCTTTATCTAAATTCATTATTTTAATAATACTTTGCATATTATTAAAGAAACTTGTTAGACTATCACTTTCTAAAAGTGTATAAATATATCTTTGCCCAATATCCATTTTATAATATATTCTTATTCTTTCATCTAATAAATTTTCTCTTTCTAATTTTTCCTTTTCTTTCTCTTTTATAAGACCTTCTTTTGTAGATATTTCAACTTCCTTTTCATAAATATTATTATTTATATTATCTATTTCTTGCTGAACATCATATATTTTAGAAGAATATGAATCAACTTCTGCCTTTGCATTATTTAATTCTTTACTTTTTCCGTCAATTTCATTCAATATACCTTGTAATTCTGTAGTCTGATTTTCTATTTCTCCATTTAATCTATTTTTCTGATCTTCTAGATTATTTATATTTGAATTATTTTTTTCAATTTTTTGTTCTAAACTATTTTGATTTTCCGCATGTACAATTAAATTAACTGAAAATGTTAGCGCTATAGTTAAACATATTAATTTTATCTTTTTGCTCACAGCTTTAAACACCACCTATCTTTTGTAGTTATATTTTTATAGTTTCATTTAATTTTTATTAACATCATTTTATTCTAATATATCTATAATCCATTTACTACAATTTAAACATTTATATATTCTTATAATAAATATATCTAAACCGCCTTGTCTTTTTTCATCTTTTGAATCTAATAATTCTTCTTTAGTTATAAAATTATCTTCTTCATCTATAAAGCCATGAATTTCTATTATGTAATTTTTATTAACTTCATTGCAACAATCATTTAGACCTGATACTTCTATCTCCTCATATTTAAGGTGAGGACTTAATTCTTGAATTATAGGAATTATATCTTCAAATTCTGATATATCATCTAAAAATTCTTCTTTGTAAAATTTTAAATCTTCTATTTCAAATAATTTATTCATATTATCACACCTTTTTACATTTTAATTCAATTTTATATTTATTCTCAAATTTAATCAAGTTTATTCTCTATAATTAATATTATTATATTATTGTAAATATTGATTAGTAGGTATTGATTAATAGGTATTATATGATATTTGATAGTCACATTCACACAAACCTTTCTAAAGAATGTAAAAAGAAAATAAAGTAGTTAACGAAACTATCTGGCTAATAGAGTGTACTACTTTATTTTCTTTGATTTAGATTTGCATATTAAGTGAAATCTTCATTATATAAGTTTTTTTATATTATCTTCAGTTAGTCTGTGGACAGTCCATTCATCCATAAGCTCTGCTCCAAGCTTTTTATAAAAGGCTCTTGATGGTTCATTCCAATTAAGACAAGTCCATTCCATCCTTTTACAATCTTCCTTTATAGCTATTTGTGCTAGTATTTTAAAAGCTTCCTTACCTATTCCTTTTCCCCTATTTCCTTCTTGGATATATAAATCTTCAATGTATAGACCTGCTGCACCATTAAAAGTTGAATAATTAAAGAAATATATTATATATCCTATTGGTTTATTATCACTTTCTATTATTAATGCCTTAGCTCTTTCTTTTATAAATATTGATTCTCTAATACTTTCTTCGGTTGCTATAACCTCATGGGATAATTTTTCATATTCACCCATTTCTATTATTAAATCCATTATTAATTTAGAATCATCTATCAAAGTTTCTCTTATTTTTACATCTTTATTTTTTGTATCATGATATTTCATATTTAAATTTAACATCTCCTAACTCATAATCATTTCATCTTTTACTTTTTATATTATAACGGTTATTTTATAATTTAACATATTTCTATATATTTTTCTAATTTTTAGTTAAAAATAAAGCTTGAAATAATTAAACAAATAGTTATTATAATAAAAATCATAGATTTCCAATTTGCAAAATTCAAGGTATATCCAACCCCTACTCTCTTTTCTATCATAAAAGCTGGATCATTTTTGTTGAAATAAAACATTCCAAGAATCCACTTTTGATCATCATTTTTATAAAGATTATCGTTTTCTTCTTTAGATAGGTTTCTTCCACCTTGTCCTATTGCAATAAAACCTATTATAAAAGCTATAGCTGTAGCATTTATTAATATATTTATCAAAATTTCATAATAAGATGTTTCAAAGTTATATAAAACTCCAATATTCATTACCGTATATAAAACCATTATTTCTATTTCTAAAATTAATATAAATATAGAATTTAGCTTTTTAAACTTATTTTTTCTAGTAGCCATAAACTCTATAGACCCACTATTTAAATCTACTTTAGAATTTAATATAAATTTA
>JARIDB010000182.1 GCA_029257045.1 Clostridium sp. | reverse complement strand
TTACTCGATAGCGACCCAAAGAATTTCTAAATGCTTGCTATAGGCATTGAACACTTAGTGAAGTCAATCATAGTGAATACTAATCATTAAGACTACATTTATAAATTTGTGAAAGTAAATATATTATATTTAATTGGTAAATTGTGAAAGAGAAGCTAGAACTTCCACACGGGGGCTGAACAAGCTTCTCTTCACAATTTAATTTTTTAGTTCTTCTAGCATTCTAAATACTCTTTTGTTGTTTAGTGGATTTATCATGTTAGGTGCTATTTCGTTTAGAGGTTCTAAAACAAAGGCTCTCTCTTCCATTCTAGGGTGGGGAATAGTTACAAATTCATCAGATGTTATTAAATCATCGTATAATATTATATCTAAATCTATTATTCTAGGTCCCCATTTTATTATTCTTTCTCTTTTCATAATACTTTCTATATCTAGAAGGTATCTCATAAGCTCTTTTGGATTTAATATAGTTTCTACCTCAATAACAGCATTTTTAAATGTATCTTGTTCTTTGTAACCCCAAGGGTCTGTTTCAATTATTTTAGATTCTTTTATAATTCTTACTTCTTCTTTGTTTCCTATTAATTTAATAGCTTTTTTTATATTTTCTTCTTTTTCATCTATATTACTTCCAAGGGCTATAAAAACCTTATGCCATCCTCTTTTAATTTCTACAGCCGCTGTATCTAAATGTCTTCCTATAGGAGCCCATGGCTTTTCAAGTAAAACTTTGACATTTTTAACTTGGTTGTAGTTATATAATATAAATTCTGCTATTTTTTCTGCAGCAGTTTCTATTAAATCATAACTTTTCTTTTTAAATTCTTCTTCAATTTTATGACATAGTTCTCCGTAATGTACTGACTTTGTTAAATCATTAGTTTTTGAAGCTAAACTTAAATCTAACTCTATCTCTAATGATAAAATAAATTTTTGCCCTAAGTTTTTTTCTTCTTGAAAGACTCCATGATTCGCAAATATTTCTACCTTTTTCAAATATAACTTATCCATTTTTCACCTCTATTTTGCTCTAATGATTTTATCAGTCATTATTGCAGCTCTTTTGTTTTCTTTAATATCATGAACTCTTACCATATTGCATCCTTTTGTTATTCCAAATACAGTAGTTGCAGTAGTACCTTCAATTCTTTCACTAACTGGTAAATCTAATGCTTTACCTATCATCGATTTCCTTGATGTTGCAAGTAAAACTGGATATCCAAGGCTTACTATATCCTCAAGATTATTCATTACTATTAAGTTTTCCTCATAGCTTTTTGCAAATCCTATACCTGGATCCAAAATTATCTTCTCTTTTTTTACACCCTTTGATAATGCAATTTCTATACTTTCTTCTAAATCCTTAATTATATCTTCCATTATGTTATTATAATGCATAATTTCCCTATTATGCATTATAACACAAGTAACATTGTTATCTGCAACTAATTTTGCC
>JARIDB010000165.1 GCA_029257045.1 Clostridium sp. | reverse complement strand
TTTATCATATTTTTTTGCATCAAATCCATTTAGCATATCTCCTGCATTTTGACTTTTAATTACCCATCCTAAAAAGGTAAATAGTCCTCCCATAGATACTGTAATTATAATTAACCCATACATATCTACATTTCTCATATAAGACCTCCATAATTTTATTATTGATATTTTATATTTATTCTTATTTGTCTATTAATTTTATAAACAACTAATTCTCATTATTCTTCAACTACTTATTAAGTATATTATACATCACTTTAACTAAATTAACTATATTTACCACCATATGTAACCAGTTATATATACATAAATCCCCTTGTTATAATCCTTAAACTTTTATATCAGCAAAAGTATTCTAATTTGTACCTACACATTTTAAGATTACTTTATAATACACTTAGTATTCGAATATACACTGAATAATATCTTTACAGTCTTATATTTACTTAAAATATTATTAATTAAGATTGTTAACTTTTCCAATTAAGTTTTGCTATTGCTTTAGAAATTTCTTAATTCAGTTCTTCCGAATTATTTCCTTCGGCTTAAGCTTTCCCCTCAAATTCACCTTATGTTATTATTTAACATTAAAAAAATTGGCGAAAAGAAATAGATTGTGTGTAATGGGTATATATCAAACAATTAGAATTTCTTAGCGAAATAATGTTCCTAGGTCTTAGTGTTGAGCCTTTGTTTGAGGGTCTCCGAGTTAAGGCTAACACTTGACATAGGGACATTATGAGCTTAGAAATTCTTTGTGAAGATATTAAAGCCATGGAACACAACTATCTATTAAGCCAATTTTTAGGTTATATTCTCAATATAAGTGAACTTCAAAGTTCTATTAGGTCTATATTTATTATATCGTGAATAATAACCTCTCTTTGAACTCTATATATCTTAGTTTTTATAACTTCTCTATCAAGTTCTATTACAACTTCAGCTCCTAATCCATTCCTATTCACAAAAGTTTCTAGCTTATTACTTATCATTGATATAGGTATTATTAACCCGTTTACTCTCTTTAAAGTACCTGTTACAAGACCTACATTTCTTAAAGATCTACTTTTCTTTTTAACATTTCTTAATTTTGCTTCTAACATATTGTATCCACCTTCCCATAAATTCATATTCATTTTATATATATTTATGTAAGGCCTTTTTAATTACTAATATATTATTAAGTAGTGAAATTTTTAAATTTTTAGGAAATTCTAATAACGAATCCTGTAAATAAGTTGTTATAATTTCCTCCTTGGCATTGAACACTTATTAAAGCTAATCGTATCGAATGCTGAACTTAGTGTGAAAGCCCATCTAGCAAAAGAAGAGAGGTAGATGCTCCATTACTTATAGTGAACATATAATGGTTTGCGATGACTTGGAGCATAGCGAGGTCATAAGCAAACTATTATATGTTCACCTTTTTCTATGGCAGTACTGAGTTTTATGAATAAGCTATTTATATATCAATTTATAAAGGGGATTTTTAATGAAATCTTTTAAAATTTTAACTTTTGATGGTGGAGGTATTAAAGGGGTTTTAAGTACAGAAATACTTTATAGAATATCCCTTGAATTTCCTAACTTTTTAGATGAAGTAGATTTAATAGCTGGTACATCTACAGGTTCAATTATTGCAGGTCTTTTAGCTAATGGTACTACCCCTAAGGAAGTTAAAGATCTTTATAATATGAAAATGGCTAAACAAATCTTCTCTTCTCCTAGATTAAATTTATTTAGACCTAAGTTTTCTAATAAGAATTTAAAAAATGTAATATCAACATATTTTAGTGAAGATTTAAAATTAAAAGATTTAAAAAAGAAAATATTAATTCCCTCTTTTAATATTAATGGTAATAAAGATTCCTCTTGGAGTCCTGTCTTTTTTAATAACCTTAAAAATGATGAGATATCTAATACTTCCCTTAGAGATGCTGTTATATCAAGTTCTTCTGCCCCTACTTATTTTCCTTCTTATAATGGACACATAGATGGTAGTGTTATTGCAAATTCTCCTACAGCTATCTCTATATTTTATGCACTATCAAACTACTCTACAATATGTGATATGAAAAATATAAAGCTTTTATCTATAGGTACTGGTGATATTCCTGAAAAAATTTATGGTCCTAATAAAAACTGGGGCGTTATGCAATGGGCATTTAACCCCTTAAATAAAATGAAATCCCCTATTTTATCTTTACTTATGGATGGTATGTCAGAATTAGAAGATAAATATTGCAAGGAATTTTTAAAATCTAATTATTTTAGAATTAATCCAAAGATTTTCAAATTTATAGATATGTCTGAATATAAGTTTATGCCTTATTTAAGTTCTGTTGGTGCTTCTTATGATTTGTCCTCTTTATTTAAATTTATAGAAAATACTTATTTAAAATAAGTACTTTCATTCACATTTTCAAAGGGTAACTGTATACTATATTATAATATTACCACCTTACTCTTATAGTTATCTAACAAAAAAGGCTGAGTTCAATTTTGAATCTCAGCCTTTTTATTTTATAAAAAATTATAATAATGCATTCTGTAGATAAGTTATTATAATTTCATCATTGTCATTAATTACTTAGTGAATACTAGTGATAAAGAAGTATGAACTTAGTAATTAAGTTCATCACTGAAGATTGCCTGAAGTAGATGTTCCATTACTTAAAGTGAACATATAATGGTTTGCGATGACTTGTCGCATAGCGAGGTCATAACCAAACTATTATTCACTTTTATTTATCTACTTTAAGAACAGCCATGAAAGCTTCTTGTGGTACTTCTACAGATCCCACTTGTCTCATTCTCTTCTTTCCTTCTTTTTGTTTTTCTAATAGTTTTTTCTTTCTTGAAATATCTCCACCATAACATTTAGCTAAAACATCTTTTCTCATAGCTTTAATTGTTTCTCTAGCTATAACCTTAGATCCAACAGCTGCTTGTATTGGAACTTCAAACATTTGTCTTGGAATAATTTCTTTAAGTTTTTCTGCTATTCCTCTACCTTTAGCATAAGCTTTTTCTGTTGGAACTATCATAGATAAAGCATCCACTATATCTCCATTAAGCATAATATCTAATTTAACAAGTTCTGTAGTTGTGTATCCTTTTAATTCATAATCTAAGGATGCATAACCTCTTGTTCTAGATTTTAATGTATCAAAGAAGTCATAAACTATTTCATTTAATGGTATGTCATAATTTATAGAAACTCTAGTTGCTTCCAAATACTGCATATCAATAAAGTTTCCTCTTCTTTCTTGACATAATTCCATTACAGCACCAACATAATCTGATGGAGCAATTATACTTGCCTTAACTACAGGTTCTTCCATATATTCTATTTCTGTAGGTTCTGGAAGATTCGTTGGATTTGTAAGTTCTATTAAAGTACCATTTGTTTTCATTACTTTATATATAACTGATGGTGCAGTTGTTATGATATCTAAATTAAATTCTCTCTCTATTCTTTCTTGAATTATTTCCATATGCAGTAATCCTAAGAAACCACATCTAAAACCAAATCCTAAAGCTACTGAAGTTTCAGGTTCAAAGTCTAAGGCTGCATCATTAATTTGTAGCCTTTCTAAGGCATCTTTTAATTCTTGATATTTAGCTCCATCTACTGGGTATATACCTGAATAAACCATAGGAATAGCTTTTTTATATCCTGGTAATGCATGTTCTAACGGTCTATCTGCTTCTGTTATTGTATCTCCAACTCTTGCATCTCTAACATTTTTTATTGAAGCTGCAATATATCCAACATCTCCAGCTCTTAATTCTTCAACCGCTAATGGTTTTGGTGTAAATACTCCAACTTCTGTTACTTCACAAACCTTATTTGTAGCCATAAGTTTTATTTTAGTTCCAGGTTTTACAACACCATCAAAAACTCTTACATAAGAAACAACACCTTTATAGCTATCGTAGTAAGAATCAAAAATAAGTGCCTTTAAAGGAGCTTCTTCATCTCCATCTGGAGCTGGTATATTTTCTACAACAGATTCTAAAACATCTTTTATGTTTAATCCTGTTTTTGCAGATATCATAGGTGCATTTTCAGCATCTATTCCTATTATATCTTCTATTTCTTTTTTAACTTCTTCTGGTCTTGCTGATTGTAAATCAATTTTATTTATTACTGGTGCAATTTCTAAATCATTATTTAAAGCTAAGTAACAGTTTGCTAAAGTTTGTGCTTGAACTCCTTGGGTTGCATCAACTATTAATACAGCACCTTCACAAGCTGCTAAACTTCTTGAAACTTCATATGTAAAATCCACATGTCCTGGAGTATCTATTAAGTTTAATATATATTCCTCTCCATTATCTCTTTTATAAATAAGTCTCGCTGCTTGAGATTTTATTGTTATTCCTCTTTCTCTTTCGAGGTCCATGTTATCTAAAATTTGTTCTTCCATTTCCCTTCGAGTAAGAGTGCCTGTGGCTTCTAATAATCTATCTGCTAGGGTTGACTTACCGTGGTCTATATGGGCAACTATTGAAAAATTTCTAATATGTTCTTGTCTATTACTACTCATATCTAAAACTATTATCTTCTGTTGATAATAGCTATTTCACCCCCATTATATTGAATCAAGGTAAATTATATCACAAAAACCAGGATATATGTCAACATAAAAGTTAACCTATATCTTAATAATAATATTTAAACCCTTAATCTAAGTTTTCTATAAGGTCATCAACTATTCCTTTTAACTTATCATCTTTTATTTCATTAATAACATCTACATCTTTATTTTCATCTTTTATTTTAATTTTTTTTGTTAAGTCCTTTATTTTCGAATTTATATTATCTTTAATTTCAAAAATGTTTTTTACTAACTTATCTGTAATAACCATTGCTTTGTCAAGAATTACATGATTTGTATTAATTATAAATTCTTTATCTTTAATTCTTATTATAGTATTTTCAATACTTCCTTCTCCAGGATATATTTTAACCTCTGCATTATCTCTTATAAATTCTTCAAAATCTTCACCAAACTCTTGACTTATAATATCATGATTATTTTCACCATCACCAGTAGGTGATAAAGCCTTTGTATTTATTATATTAATTTTTATAAAAGCCAAAAATATAACTATCACAAAAAAACCTAAGCCTAAAATTATCTTTTTATTAAACAAAAGAGCACCCCCTAGTTTTATATTAAAAGGATGCTCAACATTCTTACTTTTTATTCAGTTTTTTCTTTTTTCTTAATTTTAACTTAATAACTTAATAAGTTAACTTAACTCAACTTAACTATTTTCTTTACTTTTTAAATATTCAGCAATTATCCTTGCTATATACTTAGCACTTAATTTAGCTTCTTGAGCTTCGTTTATGTTAGCTCCCGTTTCTATTAGCACAAAATTATCACTTAACTTAGAATGAACTGCCAGTGCTCCAACAGGATCGTAAATATAGTTTTTCCGATTTAATCCTGGAAATAAATCAGTAGATATACTATATAAATTATCTGCCAGTTTTTTATTAGCTTCATATCTTTCACTATTTGTTGCAAGAACAAACATTATCTTAGCTAAGTTTTGATTATTTAAATTAACAGTTACTGCATCTTTATTTTCTACACTATCTCTATGCAAGTCTATTATTAATTTAAAATCTCCATATTCATTTAAATAGTCATTCAGAGTTTCATTTGATCTTTTATAACTATCATTGTAACTAATGCTATGATTTGTTGTATTATGAATAACAGATATTCCATAACCTTCTTCAAGTTCTTTTGCTAAAACATCTCCAACTCCTACAACATTATAGTTAGAGTCTGTTGTTAATTCACTTGCTTCTGCATAATTTTCCGTAGTATGAGTATGAAATATTAAAACTTCAGGTTTTGTATTATCTAAAACCTTCTTTAAACTTTCATCATACGCTGGGCTTACCTTTTTCAATTCAAGTAACTCCTCTTCTGTCAACCTTGAAATACTATTGCTTTTTAAAGCAAATGGAGTTAAAGATTTCATTTCTTCTAATTTAGAATAACCTTCTATACTTTTACTAAATAAATTTACTTCTTTAACTATAATTTCATAGGCACTTATACCTTTAAGCCCTAAAGTTTTTAAAACTGTATCTTTGAAAGAAAAATGTATATCTTTATGATTACTTTCATCGTAAGCTTGTTCTTTAACTACAGGTATTGTAAATTCTAATACACCTCTATATAAACATCCCAATACCTCATCATTACTTTTTATGATCCCAAAAAATCTTATTGAAATTGCTAATACTAATAAAAATATAATAATAAAACTAGGTTTTAAAGCCCCATTTCCATTTATGACTTTATTTTTAACTACTTGGCCTTTAGGTGTTTCTCTAAATGAATACAATAGTAACTCCCCCTTCCTTCTATTTATATTAGGGAAGTTACATAATTATTAACTTTTTCATTAAATATTTATGTTTATATTATCCTATAAATTTATTTATATCTTCCATATCTAATTCAGGTTGAATTGACATATTAATTCCATTAGCAATTATTTTAGATAATGAATCTATAATCATATCCACATCTTTAGGTGTAACCATTAAATTTCCCATAAAAGGATCTAGTATTTCACTTATTAATGCATTCTTTTCATTTTTGTCTACAGATTTTAACATTTCATAAAATTCCTTTCCTTTTTCTACCTTGCTTATTAATTCATCTATTAATAAATCTATAGTATCATTTGCAATTGTTGATGCATGAACTACTGTTGGTACTCCTATAGAAACTACTTTTACCCCTATGGACTCTTCATTTATTTTCATTCTATTATTACCAACCCCAGCCCCTGGAGCAATTCCCGTATCGCTTAGTTGTATTGTTCTGTTAACCCGCTCTAATTTCCTTGAACCCAAAGCATCTATACAAATTATAATATCTGGCTTTATCTTATCTGCAAGAGCTTTTATAATTTCTCCAGTTTCAATTCCAGTTATTCCAAGAACTCCTGGTGCTATACAGCAAACAGGTCTCACTGATTCATCTATAGAGTCAGGCATAAGTTCTTTTAAATGTCTTGTTACCATTATCTTTTCTGTAACTTTTGGACCTAAAGCATCTGGCGTTACCTTCCAGTTCCCAAGTCCAACAACTAAAGCTACATCATCTTCTTTCAAATCCACTAACTTTTTTAGAGAACTATGTAATGCTAATGAAACCTTATCCATAGTTTCTCCTTCATAATAAGCAAGTTCCGGGAAATCAATAGTTATATAATTCCCTTTAGGTTTTCCTAAAGTTTCCCCTGCTTCATCACTTTCAATAGTAACTGTTGTTATCTTAATATCTTCATCTACTTCTTCCTCAACAATAACTCCATCTAATTCTCTTTTATTTTCTTTTTTATACATATCTCTAGCTTCTATAGCTAAATCCGTTCTTACATTTATCATTGAAATTCCTCCTAAATTTATATTATCTCTTCTATTTTCCCTCAATGTTTAAATTTAATACTTGAACTTATAAACTTTCAATGATATAATCTAGTATGTTAAAAAAGAACTCAAAAACAGGTTTCCCCAAATCTGTAAAGAGACCCTATAAAATATTAAGGGGGTGAATTCAGAATGGCAAATATTAAATCAGCACAAAAAAGAATTAAAGTTACTGAAGCTAAAACTTCTCAAAACAGAATGATTAAATCAGCTTTAAAAACTGCTATAAAGAAGTTTGAAACAGCTGTTGCTGCAAGTAACACAGAAGAAGCTAACGTTCTTTTCCCAAAGGCTGTTAAAGCTTTAGACATGGCTTCTAAAAAAGGAGTATGTCACAAGAATATGGTAGCTAGAAAAAAATCAAGATTAGCTGCAAAGTTAAACGCAATGGCGTAATCAAATAAGAAGCCGATCAATTTATGATCGGCTATTATTTTATCATGAATATTTTAAAAAGCATTAATTCAAGCTCAATAGTTTTATCATTAGCTGTTGTCTTTAATTTTATATCTGTTTCTAAACAAATCTCCATTATATTCTGTAACTGTTTTTTAGTGAATTTATTGCATTGTCCTATTAACTTGTCACATATGAAATTTGGCAATCTATATTTAGTTGCTAAATCATTATTTTTATAACCCTTTTCTAATAATATTTTAATTTCATATAGTCTTTTAAAATTATTTTCAACATTAGTTATTATTAACATATGTTGATCGCTTCTAAATAAAAGTCCATCTAGTAAATCCATTGCCTTTTCTACTTTTCTTGTAGATATTAATTCAATTAAATCAAAAATATCATCTTCACTTGAAGTTGCTATAAGTTTATCTATATCTTGTCTTTTTATTTCTCTACCTTCAGTATAAGCTATAATCTTATCTGCTTCTCTTTTTATTATATCAAAGTTATTTTGTACCTTTTCTGCAAAATACCTAGCTTCTATTTTATTTATTTCTTTTCCTCGCTCTTTAAAAACTTCTTCAACCTTTTTATAATATCTATCTTTTTTTAACCTATCAAAATAAACAACTTCTGAAACTTTATCTAAAGCTTTAAGTTTATTGTTTTTCTTTGGGCTTTCTCTTTTATCATTAAATAAAGTATATATAATCAAAGTTGTATGGCTTGGCATATCCTTTAAATATTCATTAACATCATTATATAACTTAGTTAATGAACTATCAGTTTTATCCTTTAAAAAAGCTGCTCTATAAACTACAACTAACTTTCTATCTCCCATAAAAGGCATGGTTTCTGAAGCATTTAAAATATCATCAAAAGATACATTTGTTCCATCTAGCCTTATGTAATTTAAATCTATCAATGATTCATCTATTATCTTTTTTACTATTAAGTTTATCCCTTCTTTTATAAGTTCTTCATCTAACCCACAAAAAATATAGGAATTTTTCATTTTACCTTTTTTTATTTCTTCTTCTAGTGCATCGAAATCTATCACTATAATCTACCTTTCCTTAAGGCACAATCAAATAACTAATAGACCAGTATGTTAGCCTATTATTTATTTTCATGTGCCTAATAAAATGCTATTGCTTTATTATTATACAAGACCACCTTCCGATAACTTGTATCTCTTAAATTTATTATATCATAATCTTTTGAAATTTTATCCTTTGAAATCTTTATTAAATATTGTTTTTCTTTATCTTCTAACAATAAATTATTCCCCTTTTTGTTTAATTTATATTTGTGACTAATATTTATAACTTCAAAGTCCTCTATTATATCTTTAGTAAAAGCTAGATTTTTAATTTTATCAGTTTTCAACTGATCTTTTAATTTTATTACCCTTTTATCGAACTTATAGCTTATTACTACAAATCCCTCTTCAAAATGTTCAATTGTTGGATAAGGACTATAAATTATAGGAATTAAAAATATTATTATAAAAAGAGGAAAATATATGAATTTCTTATATCCTTTAGCATAAAAATAACTTCCAATTAAAATTAAAATATATCCTATATAAGTTATTTTATTAATATAAAGAATACTAGGAGTTATTTCAAGTAACTTTTCAGTAATTAAATCTATAGCTAATGTTACGTAATAACTTAAATAAGCTAAATAATTGAATATAAAATCTATTTTAAAAACTAAAGATAATAAGTTTCCAATAATAACGACTACATTTATAAGTGGTATTAAAATAATATTTCCAAGGAAAAACCCTAAGGAAAATTCCTTGAAACTTATTGCTAATATAGGAAATGTTAAAATTTGCGCTGATATACAAATAGAAATGCTTTCTCTTAAATACTTAGGCATCTTATATAGCTTTCTATTAATTTCTTTGTTAAATAAAATAATTCCTAAAGTTGCAACAAAACTTAATTGAAATCCTAAGCTAAATATGGAGAATGGTTCGTATAATATTAATATTATTCCTGCTAAGGATAACCCCGCTAAGGGATTATAGTCTTTTTTTAATATTATTGAAAAACTTGATATTACCATCATTATATAAGCTCTTATAGTTGATAATGCTCCCCCAGTAAAGATGACATATATAATAGCTATTAAAGGGGATATCTTTTCTCCAAATAATTTTTTAAGTAAGGAATATACTAAAACCATATGAAGACCAGATACAGATATAGCATGTAAAACTCCAAGACTTTTCATATTATCTTTATCTTCTATATCTAAATAATCTGTATATCCAAAAGCAATAGAAGTTATAATTGCAGATCTTCTATAACCTAATTTACTCTTTAAATTATTAAATATATTCTTTCTAATATCATAAATACTTTTAATAAAGTCCTTATCTAACTTTTTATAATTTTCAACAGTGTAATTTCCTAAAACCCCTTTTTCTCTATTTATCTCTTCAATAAACTCACCTTCTACTTTTATCTTATCTCCAGCTTCTATTCCTTTTAATTTGCCAGATAAGTAAATTTTTCTTTTCTGCACTTTCCCTATATAACCATAATTATTAACAGAAACTATTCTTACCTCTTCTTCTTTTTTTAGATTCAAATCATAATAATTTATGTTATTTATTATTGGAATAATAAAAAAAAGTAAAATTATTAAGGTAAGTTTTATTTTAAGTTTAAAATATAAAGCAAGAAAAAAACAGCTAGCAAAAAATATTGCTAGCCCTTTGTTTTCATAAAAAACTGTATAAACATAAGTTGATATAATAAAAGAAGTAAATATATAAGTTAATATATCTATTCTATATTCGTAATTCAAACGGCTCACCTCATTATAAGTTTTACCACTTTTTTATAATTATATCAGAAATTAAAAATATTGATATTAAAGAAGCTATTATTATTAAACTAATAGTATTATACTCATAGCTTTTCGCTAATGCTATGAAAAATACTAAAAGGCTAAATATAGACATTGATAAAATAATAAACTTCAATCCTTTAATATTACCCTTTTTTATTGTTTTATTGTTAATTAGAGTGTCTATAATTAACATAGCACCAAATAATATAAAACCTAGAATCTCATTACTATCTTTTGATAAAATAACTAACCCTATAGGGGTTAATATATATAATAATCCTCTTAATAAAAGTTTATTTTTATTATTTCCTTCTATATCTTCTTTTCCAAATATCATATTAGTTAAAATTATTGGAGCTAGAAGAATTAAATTAATTCCTATTATGAAATATTCATCTATTTTAAAGTTTCCATTAATTAAGTATTGGAAGTTAAAAAACATTATTTCTGATAATACTGTGAAAATATATATTCTAACCCCTCTATTAATTCCTTTTTCAATATTTTCTCCTTCTTCTTTTAAATTTAAGAAGGCCTTAATTGAACTTTTTGATATATAAACATCTCCAACTTTTTTAAGAAGCATTGATACTTTTCCCTTTACTATACCTATTTGAGCTAGGCTTAATAAAGATAAATCTCCTATGTTTTCTCCCTCAATAGTAAATTTATATCCATCTTCATTATACAAAGAAACAATCTTATGCTTTTGTTCTGGTTTTAAGTTACAATATATTCTTGTTTTAGAAACTATATCTAACAGTTCTTGAGAATTTAAATTATCCAAGTCACTTCCTGAAGTGATTTGATTTTCTGAATATACAAGGCCTATTTTTCTACCAAGAACTTCTGTTGCTATCTTATTATCCTCAGTAAAAATAATAGGAAGAACCCCACTTTTAATAAGATGCTCTATTTCATCTTGAACTTCATTAACTAGAGGATTCTCTAATGCTATAAGCCCTACAAAAACCAGATTACTTTCTATATTTTCCTGCTCAGAAGGTTCATAGTTAAAACTTCTATAGGCAAATGCCTCTGTTATTAATCCCTCCCTAGAAAATCCTTGTTCTCCAATCTTTATTTTCATTATATCTTTTGAAGTAATTTCCCTCTCTAATCCATTTATTAATATACTAGTACAACATTCTAAAACTTCATCTATATTTCCTCTTATATTTGATCTGTAACCCTTTTTGTTTTTATTAACTGTAGCTACCATATTTTTATTTGAATCTCTAGGAAGTTCAAATTTCCTTCTATTTTTACTTTCTAAATTACCTTTAAATATAGAATTTTCTAATCCAAATTTAACATAGGCAATTTCAAACATGTCACCCTTATGCCAACTATTATCTTTAATATATTTTGCATTATTACATAAAATAGATATTTCTAATAATCTATTTATATTAATATCACTTTTTTCTATTTTTCCCGAATTATATATTTGTTCATTTGTATAAATCTTTTCTAAATAAAGTTCATCCTTTGTTATAGTACCTACTTTATCTAAAAACATAATTTTTACATCCTTAGCTAAATCTAAGGCTGAAAAATTATTTAGTTCTATATCTTCTTCTTCAAGAATTCTTTTCTTTGTATATTTCCCATAATATAAAATAATAAATGGAATAGCAATTGATATTATTGAAAACATACTAGTTCCTATAATAGAAGTCTTTTCTATAAAACTTCCTGGTAAGATAGTTCCTAGAATGGCTTGTACCAACACAAGACAAAGACTTATTTTAAAAAGGTTTTCTTCTAGTTTATTTATTGCTACATCCTTTTTTGTTTTAGAATTATCCATAATTCTAATTAACTTACCAAGCTCAGTTTTGTTTCCAACTTCTATTACTATTCCTTTTCCAGAACCTTCTTTTATTATAGATCCTCTAAAAATAATATTATTTATATCTCCAATAGATAAAACTCTTCCTTCTATTTTTGTTGAATATTTATCTTTTAAAAACTTATCTCCAGTAACACTTCTTTCATCTACTTTGATTCCTTCACTTTCTATTACTCTTACATCTGCAGCTATTAAAGAATTCTTTCTAAAATAAACTATATCTCCTTTAACAAGTTCTTCTGCTTCAAGAAGCCTTTCTACTCCTTCTCTTAAAACTAAAACATGCGAAGTATTTAAATTCTGAAGTAATTCTATTTCTTTTTCTTTTGATATATCATGATAAAATTTAATAATTATATTTAGTAATAATATTATTATTGCTATTAATGCCATATTTATATAACTGTATATAAAGAAAAAGATTATAAAAGTTAAATAAATGTATATGTATTTTTGTTTAAATATTTCTAAAAAAAGTTTTATACGTCCCTTTGAGTAAGGTAAATATATTTTATTATCTCCATTTTCCTTTTTTCTTATTTCGCATTCATATTGATAAAGGCCTTTATATATATTACTTTCTAATAAATCTACAACCTTAGCCCAGCTATTTCCATAATATTCTTTCATTATTCCCTCCATATTCTCTTAATTTAAAACCTATTATATATTATATATTATAAATTTAAATCTTATAAAAAAATCAACCCAACTTATTATAGTATAAGTTGTTAGGTTGATTTTTGAAAGTCATATATTTATTTTTATTCTTTAGGACTTAGTTTTAGGATTAAAAATTACTGCCATTAAGTATCCAAAGAATATTGCAGCAGTGATTCCTCCAGCCGTTCCTGTTATACCTCCAGTAAAAGCTCCTATTAATCCATTTTCTTTTACGGCCTTTATAGCGCCTTTAGCCAAAGAGTTTCCAAACCCTGGTAAAGGTATAGTTGCTCCTGCTCCCCCTATATCTACTATTTTGTCATATATTCCAAAGGCTCCTAGTATAGTTCCTATGGTTACAAAGATTACTAATATTCTAGCTGGTGTAAGCTTTGTTTTATCCATTAGAATTTGTCCTATCACACAGATTATTCCACCTGTAATGAATGCTTTTATATAATCCATAAATCCACACCTCTAATCATTAAACTCAATAGCAACGGCATGAGCTATACCTGGTATAGATTCTCCTTGAAGAGTAGAAGTTGAGCTCATTAATGCACCTGTTGATATTAAAAGTAATTTTTTTATTTCTTTTTTTATAAGTTTTTTATAAAAGTACCCTGAAGATACTACAGCAGAGCAACCACATCCACTACCGCCAGAAGAAGTATTTTGATTTTCATCATCAAATATCATATCTCCACAATCAAAATAATTTTTGCTAATATCATATCCATATTCTTTTAATAGTTTAGTAGTTATCTCCTTCCCTATTTTTCCAAGGTCTCCTGTTGCTATTACATCATAATAGTCTGGATTTCTTCCTGTATCTTTAAAATGAATAGCTAATGTATCTACTGCTGCTGGTGCCATTGCTGCTCCCATATTATTTGCATCTGTTACCCCATAGTCTTTAACTATTCCTGTAGTTATATAGGTCACTTCTGGATAATTCCCTGTTTTCCCTAAAACCATAGCTCCAGACCCAGTTACAGTCCACTGAGCTGCAGGGTTTCTTTGAGAACCATATTCTAACGGAAATCTAAATTGTCTTTCTGCTGAACTAAAATGAGAGGAAGTAGAAGCTATAACGTAATCTGCATAACCTCCATCTACAGCCATCGCTGCTAAACTTAAAGATTCTGACATAGTAGAGCATGCTCCATACAACCCAAAGAATGGTATCTTTAATTGTCTTGCTGCAAAACTTGAGGAAGTTAATTGATTTAATAAATCTCCTGCAAATAAATATTCTATATCTTCTTCTTTAAGATTAGCCCTTTTTATAGAATTTATAATAGAAGAATACATCATTTCACTTTCTGCCATTTCAAAACTATCTTTTCCACATAAGTCATCTGTAAGTATTTCATCGAAATAATCTTTTAGAGGTCCCTGGCCTTCTTTTGGTCCTACTATTGAATAAGTAGCTATTATCTTAGGTGGATTATTAAACTTTACAGTTTGTTTTCCAACCTTTTTTACATTTCTATCATTCATTTTCATCACCTCTCTTAAGTAACTATTTGATAAAGTAATATATTATCCCTATTATTACAGAACTACCTATACCATAAACTAAAACTGGTCCTGCTATAGTAAACATTTTTGCTGCTACTCCAAAAACAAAGCCTTCCTTTTTAAATTCAATTGCTGGAGCTACTATTGCATTTGAAAAACCAGTTATAGGAACTACAGTTCCAGCTCCTCCAAAATCTGCTATTTTGTCATAAACACCAAGCCCTGTTAGTAATGCGCCTAGAAATACCATTACTATTGGTAGTATTATCTTTACATTTTCTTTATCTATTCCATAGCTTAATAATAAGTTTTGTATTATCTGCCCTACAGTACAAATAGCTCCTCCAACTAAAAATGCCATTATACAATTTTTCATTAATTTAGGTTTTGGACTTGTTTCATCTGTTAAAGTGTTAAACTTATCAATTATTTCTTGTTCTTTAGGTATTTTCTTCTTAGTCATATTATCCTTTCCTTTCTTTTTATTCTTATTTTTATTATTCCAAATTTACCTATTATAACACTGGTATATTTTGAAAATAAAAAGTAGCCATTTAAAACTTCAACTTTTTATACTTTACTGGACATAAATAAACTCCATTGATTATAATTAATCAATGGAGTTTATTTTCTTATATTATTTTCTTTATTCATTTTAATCCTCTTTTGTTATTTAAATTATTCTTCTAATTTTTCCTTCATTAAGACTAAAACTTTCTTTTCAATTCTCGAAACTTGAACTTGGCTTATTCCAAGTAATTTAGCCACTTGAACTTGAGTCTTGTCTTTAAAATATCTTAGCATAATTATTTGTCTTGATTTGCTATCTAGACTTCTTAATGCTTCTTTTAAGGCAATACGATTTATCATATCTGTATCATCTTCACCTTTTTCGCTTAGTTTGTCTATTAATAGCACTGGTGCTCCATCATCTTGATGAATAGTATCATATAAGTATTGCATACTTGCAGAGGACTCTATTGCATAGATTATTTCTTCTTTTTGTATTCCAGAATACTTTGATAATTCTTCTATTGTAGGATCTCTATCTAATTTCTTTGTAAGGAATTCCTTATCAAAATGTAACTTCCTTGCCAATGTTTTTACATTTCTACTAACTTTAATTATACCGTCATCCCTTATGAATCGTTTTATTTCTCCTATTATCATGGGTACTGCATAGGTAGAAAATTTAACATTAAACTTAT
This sequence comes from Clostridium sp., assembly GCA_029257045.1. Lineage (GTDB taxonomy): Bacteria > Bacillota > Clostridia > Clostridiales > Clostridiaceae > Clostridium. Next base: position 23,571 of record JARIDB010000165.1, on the reverse strand, counting down.
CATCAAAATTATTTATAGCTTTTACTAAGCCAATAGATCCTATTTGAAAAATATCTTCGTAGTCATAACCTCTGTTTAGAAACTTTTTACTAATTGAAGCTACGAGGGGCAAGTTCATTTCAATTACTAAATTCATCGAATCTTGATCACCTGTTTTAGCAAGGGCGATTAATCTTGAGTTATCCTCATAATTATACCCTTCCTTCCTAACAATTCTATTTTCCATATACCTCACCTAACTTACTGAGTTGAATTTCTTCTTCATTATAATTTTAGTGCCTTTACCTTCGTTGCTAATAACTTCTAAGCTATCCATAAAGGATTCCATAACCGTAAAACCCATTCCTGACCTTTCTAGTTCTGGTTTTGATGTATATAAAGGTTCCCTTGCCATTTCTACATCTTTAATTCCAACTCCAAAATCCTCCACTATTATAGTTACTTCATTCCCAGATATCATAGCCTCTATTCTAATTATGTCCTCATTTCTGTTTTCATAACCATGAATTATAGAATTTGTTACAGCTTCTGATATAGAAGTTTTAACATCAGATAATTCTTCTAGTGTAGGGTCTAGTTGAGAGACAAATGCAGCTATTGCAACCCTTGCAAATCCTTCATTTTGGGATTTACTCATTAATTCAATACTTATTTTATTATCTAACACTTTAAATCCCCCCATTAAATACTTATCATAGCTTCATCTATATTAGGATAACTATCTATAATCTTGTACATCCCTGATATTTCAAAAACTTTATTTACTGCTTTATTAATTTCTACAATGCAAAGCTTTCCATTTCTATTTTGCATCTTTTTATACCTTCCTATTACTACTCCAATTCCTGAACTATCCATAAAGGTCACTCCACTGAAGTTTAATATAACTTTCATTATGTTATCACGGTCTATTCTATCATCTATCTTAACCCTAACTTCTTCTGCACTATGATGATCTAATTCTCCTATAAGGTTAACTATTAGTTTATCTTCATTTTTATTAAATTTTAGATACATATAACCTACTCTAAAGTAATTTTCTTTAGAGCTCTTCACCCCCTGCCTTTTTTCCTTCTTTTTCCATTATTCTAACATACTAGTTTATTCTTAGTCAAACAAATTATTCCAATTTTTATTTTTATTTTTAAAGTCAAATAAAAGAAGTGTCCATATAATAGTTTGTGATGACTTGGATCAGGAGAAGTCATAGCAAATTATTATATGTTCACTCTAAACTAAATGATGAAATTATAATAACTTTATCCTGTAGATAAGTTATTATAATTTCTTAAAGAATAAAATATATCTTTTTATTTATTAACATCTTTAGATTTATACTTTGATATCTCTTCTTTTATTCCTTTAAAAAAGTCATCTATAGTTTCTTCATCTTCTAAAATCATAGTTGAAATAGCATCTTCAAGAGTGTCCATTACATATATTGAAAATTCTCCTTTTTCTATAGCTTCTTCTACTTCCGGAGTTAAAATAAGATCGTCTTTATTTGAAGAAGGTATTAATACAGCTTTTCCTTTTACTTTATCTAAGAAACTAGAAACTCTAAAAAAACCTTCAACTTTTTCATTTACTCCACCTATAGCTTGAACTTCACCTAATTGGTTGATTGAACCTGTGATAGCTATATTTTGCTTTATAGGTCTTTTACTCAAAGCTGATAGGATACAAATAACCTCTGCAACTGAAGCACTATCTCCATCTATTAATCCATAAGTTTGCTCAAAACTTAAATAAAAGTCTATTGGTAATATTTCATAAGGATTTAATATATTATTTAATAGCCCCTTTAATATATTGATTGACTTTTCATGTATCTTTCCACTTAATTTACTTTCCTTTTGAATATCAATAATCTGACCTGTCCCTTTGTGAGCAACACATGTTATTCTCATTGGTTTACCAAAACTGTAATATCCTGTATCTATAACTGCTAATGCATTAATTACTCCAACCTTTTCCCCGTTTATTGTAATTAATATTTTATTTTCTTTATACAAATCATCATATTCTTCTTCTATTTTTTCTCTAGAGTAAGCTATCTTGATAATATCTTCTTCTGTAATTAATACAGATTTTCTTCTCTTACCATTATCATTAGCTAACAATAAAATCCTATCAATTTCTTCTATATCCATAGAAATACTATATTTATTCCCAGATATTCTTGATAAATATTTAATCACTTCATTTTTCCCTTTTTCAGATATAGGCATTAATAGATTCTTTCTTATTCTTTTATCTATTATTTTCTCTAAATCTTTCTTTGTATTTTCTTTATACTCTACTATACTATCTACTTCAGCTTTTAATGGAAATAATATTTTAAAATCTTCATCTAAATTATAAAGTAAATCATAAGTGTTTTTATCTCCTATTAATATTATCTTTGTTTTAATTGGAATTGATTCTGGTTTCAATCCATTTATTGATATTATATCACTATGAGCTCTATACATTTCATGATTTATTTTCTTTAACTGAAGAGCTTTCTTTAAATGATAGTATGAATTAAAATTATTAGCTAAAGAATTTATTCTTAATATTAGACAGCCTTCATTAGCTTTTAAAAGGCTACCTGCTATAATCATTGATATATCTGTAGAGTAAACCCCATTACGATTTTCGTATTCAATATTTCCTATGAGATTAGTCAAAATTGGGTCTTCTTCATAAATTACTGGAGGTCTTAAATTCAAGCTATTATCAACTAGTAAATGAATTTCATATTTAGTTATTAATTGATATAGATCTTCTTCTTCACCTTCTATATCTATAGTGTAACAACTTATTAATTCTCTTTCTATTGTAATAAATAATTTTTCCAAATATTCATATGCATTATCATCGTCAATAAATTTTAATAATACTTCATCCTTATATACTTCCATTTCATTATATAAGAACTCACTATAAATCTCTTTTAACTTTTTTATAGATTTATCTTCTATATTCTTTAATATTCCCAAAACACATTCTGCCTTTTTCTTTAAGTTATTAGCTCTTTTTACTATTAAGTCTTTTTTACTATCGCTTAAAGATTCATAATCCTTCTCTGTTATTATTTTTCCTTCAATAAGTGGAATGAATGCAAAGCCTTTATTTGTAACCTTAAGTTCAAATTCTTCTTTTTTTGCATTTTCCATTAAATCATTTATATATTTATTTTTCTTATTTTGGATTCCATCTATTAAATCTTCTTTTTCTTCATCTATTAATTTATTATAAAAGTCCTCAACTCTCTCCATATAATTATTTTTTATTTCTTCAACAGCTTCTTTTAATTTTTCTCCATATCCATTTTTAACAAATAAAATTAATGGCTTTTTAATATCTTCAAGTATTACATAGCAAATGTCTTTTGGAGGTTCTAAATATTTGTACTGCTCCTCTACATATTTTTTAAGCTTATCAACTTTTTCATTAGAAAATGAATCTACTAAATAAAGGTTATAGCCTTCTTTTTCTATAGCTAAAGCCCTCCCTATTTTGTCAAACTCACTATATAATTCCTTATTATTATCTTGATATTTTATATTTCGTTCTAATTCATCTAAGTTATATTTTACTTCCATTGGAGTTAATTTTTTTCTCATATATCTTCCTACTTTATAATTTGTCAATGAAACATCTACCTCATCTTTCAGTAGATGGCCTTTCACACTAAATTCAGTTATCGCTACGCTCAACCTCATTAAGTGTTCAATGCCATTGCAATTAATAAGAGCAGCTTTCCCCCCTTCTTTTTAATATTTACTATATAGATATTCTACAAACTTTATTTAGGGAATAGTTTTTCTAATTTATTAGGTTTTATTAAAAAAAAGAAAGTGCACCTAAGATGTTATTTATTTTATCTAACATCTTAGGTGCACTTTTTACTTATTATTAAATAGTTTAATATTACATTAATTCTATAAATTTATTAACTAATTCTTCTGCATTTTGAAAATCTTCTTCAGATGGTACAAAACAGAAAGATAAACCTGGGTCTACAACTTTAAACTTTAAATCCTTAAGTCTTTGTGTTAACATTTTAGTTCCTTCACCACTCCAACCATAAGAACCAAAAGCCATAGCAGCTTTACCTCTGTTTATTATAGGATTAACTAATGAAAGTAAATCCCAAGAAGGTTTAACTGCATCTTGATTTATTGTCGGAGAACCTATTATAAATCCTTTAGCAGCTTCTATCTTTTCAACACTTTCTTCTAATGAAATTTCTGTAATTTCTGTTACATCTGCTTTAAACCCTTTTTCTATAAGCTTTTTCTTTATAAACTTTGCAATTATTTCTGTATTTCCATAGGCTGTAATATAAAATATTTCTATTTTTTTATTATCTACAGGAATCTCTGTAGCCCATTCTTTATATAATCCTAAAACCTTTTCTATATTTCCTACATGGACCGGTCCATGACTTGGTGCAATTACTTCTATCTTTATATCTTTAATCTTATTTAGTGCCATTAATACAAATCTTTTAAATGGTCCCATTATGCAATCAAAATAATATTTCATTTCAACAAAGTAATCTTCATTTAAATCACCTTTAATTGAACCTTCTATGCAATAGTGAGATCCAGTAAAGTCACAAGTAAACAGGAAGTCTCTTTCTTCTACGTAAGTGAACATAGTATCAGGCCAATGTAGATTTGGAGCTGTTATAAATCTTAACGATGTTTTTCCGAGTGAAATTGTTTCTTTAGCGTCTATCCCATTAAAATCTCTATTTAAAATATTTTTTAAATAATTTAAGGCAGCTTTTGTTCCAACAATCTTAGCTTCTGGATAATCTTCTATTAATTTAATTAAAGATCCACTATGGTCTAATTCAGTATGTTGAACTATTATATAATCAACTTTTCTATCTCCAATTACATTTAATAAATTTTCTTTAAATTCATCATAAAAACCTGTTTTTACAGTATCTACTATTGCTATTTTTTCATCATCAATTACATATGCATTATATGTGGTTCCTTTTTTGGTTTCCATTATTATATCAAACACTCTTAATTCTGGATCCTTTACTCCTATCCAATAAATGTTATCTCTTAATTTTTCTTGTAACATATATCTTCCTCCAATTCAAACTATTTTATTTACACCTTTCTAGTAATATTTTACCACAAAGAATTTTGTCAAACAAATGAAAATTATGCCGAAATCTACTTAATCTATTATCATTTTAGTTAATTTATCGATTTCTATTATATATTCAAAATGTAAAGCCCTTGTTAGTGAAACATATAGTAATCTTTTATCTAAAATATCATTTCCATAGTTTCTATCACTAGGATTATATATTATAGTAGCATCAAACTCTAACCCTTTTGTTAAATATGAAGGGATTATAATTATGTCTGAAGGTTTTTTACTATTCTTTTCACTTTCTTTTACAAGATTAACCTTATTTTCAGAATATTTTTTGAATAGTTTTTCTAGTATTTTTCCTTCTTCTATACCCTTTGTTATAATTGCAATGCTTTCCTTTTCGTTATTTAATACATTTTTAATAATAATATCAATTTCCTTTATAGCATCTTTTTCTTCTTTACACTTTATAATTTTAGGCTTATCTCCATGTCTTAAAACTGGTTTTGCTGATTTTAAGTTAAGATTTTGTGATTCTAAAGCTTCTTTTGCAAAATCTATTATTTCAACAGTGGATCTATAACTCTGTGTTAATTGAATATAAGTTGCTTTTCCTTGAAATACATTATTAACTACACTGTCCCAGTTATCTATTCCTCTATAATAATATATTCCTTGCCCTAAATCTCCTACTAATGTTAGTGAGTTTCCTTTTGTAAATCTATTTATCAAATAAATTTGGAATTCATTATAATCTTGAGCTTCATCTACTACTATATGCATATATTTATCTTTTTCCTCTATTCCTTCTAAAAGAACATTAATATACATTAAAGCTGCTATATCATCTTCATCTATTATCCCTTTTTCAGAATTTTCTATAGCTTCTTTTTTCATAAAGCTTTCTATTTCCTTTGGAATATTATTTAAAGTTAAAATTTCAAACATTTCATTATTTTTAAATAAGTTTAAATATATATCTTTAGATGTTATTCCTCTCCATTTTTTAAAATACTCAGTCATTTCTTTTTTAGAGTTACTTGTAATATTTTTCTTTATTTCATCACGTTCATTATATATTCCAATAAGTTCTTTTCTTCTATCTTCTGAATCCTCTTTATTTCTTTTAACTTCTTTTACTTTTACTTCCCATTCTTGATTAACTAAAATACATAAGCTTTCTATCTTTTCTTTTATTTTAAGATTTAAATATCTTTTAATTTCATCTTTTCTTTTATTTATTGGATAACTTTTTAAATCCTTTAAGTATAATCTCATTATTTCCTTTTTGCTAAATAAAACATAATTTTCTACTTTTATATCCTTTATCTCTAGAGATTCCCCTTCTAATAATGTTATATATCTATCAATAATAGCTTTAAAGGTTAATGAACCTTTTATCTTTGCCGAATTTGTTATAAGCCTTTTTAGCTTTTCATCTTCATTTTCTATTATTTCTTTTAATTTTTCATCTTTGCTATAAATTTTACTTTTTAATTTCAAATGTTTTAAAAATAAACCTTGATAAGTAGTTTGATTAACTTCATCAACTCCAAGGTTAGGTAATATATCTGATATATAATCTAAAAATAATTTATTAGGTGCTAAAACTAAAATATCTTTACCTTTTATAGATTCTGAATATCTATAAATTAAATAAGCTAATCTGTGCAGGGCTATAGTTGTTTTTCCTGAACCTGCTGAACCTTGAACTATTATTGGTAAATTTTTAGGCCACCTTATAATATCATTTTGCTCCTTTTGGATAGTTGCCACAACTTCCTTAAGCTTCTTACCTCTACTTTCTTCAAGATTTATTTTTAAAAATTCATCTACTAATCCTGTTTCCTCTGAAGCATTACTTAAAATTATTTCATTAATACTTTCATCAAAAATATTTTCTAATTCCCCTTCTTTAAATAAGAACTTTCTCTTTAAAGATAGGTTTCCTTCAATTATTCCTGAAGGTGCTTTATAGTAAGCATAGCCACCAGTACCACTATAATAAAGATCTGCTACTGGAGTTCTCCAATCAACAACTATCTCTTCTCCATCTAAAGTTGAACTTACAGATTGTTTTCCAATATAGATACTTTCTGTAGCACCTCTTGTTTCCCTAAAATCAACTCTACCAAAGTAAGGAGTATAGTAAGCATCTTCATAATTTTTAATAGCCTTATTTATAACTCCATAAACCTTTTCAGTAGTTTCCTTTTCTTGATTATAACTTCCCTTAGATTCCTTTGATAATCTTTTTAATCTTCTTTCAACATCTTCCAGGCTTTTTAGCTTTTCACTTATTTCTAAATTTACCTTTTGTCTTTTATCTTTTAGTATTATTAATTCTTCTTTTAAATCTCTATTCATATAAGCACCTCTAATTTCACTATTTATAATTATAGGCTAATTGTTTTTTTTATTCAATTATCATTCTAAAAAAGAGAAGACATTATGCCTTCTCTTACATTGAAATATACTTGTTAATAATATATTATATTTATATCATTGATTAATCTTACATTTTTATATTATTAATTCTTAAAGGAATGAATTGGTGCTGGTATTCTTCCACCTCTTTTTATAAATATTGAAGATGAATATTTATTAACAGGCATAACTGGTGCTCTACCTAAAAGCCCTCCAAATTCAACTAAATCTCCAACTTTACAGCCTGGTGCCGGTATTATTCTAACGGCTGTAGTTTTATTATTTATCATACCTATAGCGGCTTCATCTGCTATAATGCCTGCAAGAGTCTCTGATGGAGTATCTCCCGGAACTGCTATCATATCTAATCCCACAGAACAAATAGCTGTCATAGCTTCAAGCTTTTCTAAATTAAGAGATCCCTTTAAAACTGCATCTATCATCCCAGAATCCTCTGATACTGGAATAAATGCACCACTTAAGCCTCCAACATGACTACAAGCCATAACTCCGCCTTTTTTAACAGCATCATTTAATAAAGCTAAGGCTGCTGTAGTACCGTGAGTTCCAACTACCTCAAGTCCCATTTCTTCTAAAATATGAGCTACTGAGTCTCCTACAGCTGGTGTTGGCGCTAAAGATAGATCAACTATCCCAAATGGAACTCCAAGCCTAGCGGAGGCTTCTTTTGCTACTAATTGACCCATCCTTGTTATTTTGAAAGCTGTTTTCTTTATAGTTTCAGAAACTACATCAAAACTTTCTCCCTTTACTTTTTCTAAAGCTCTTTGAACAACTCCAGGTCCACTTACTCCCACGCTTATTACCTTATCAGCTTCTCCAACTCCATGGAAAGCACCTGCCATAAATGGATTATCTTCTACGGCATTACAAAAAATTACTAGTTTTGCACATCCAAACCCTTGTTTATCCTTTGTAAGCTCTGAAGTTTCTTTAATTATATCTCCCATTTGCCTTACTGCATCCATATTTATTCCTGCTCTACTAGATCCAATATTTACGGAAGAACATACTTTATTTGTAACTGCTAAGGCTTCTGGTATAGATTTTATTAAGATTTCATCTCCTTTTGTATAGCCTTTTTGAACTAAAGCAGAAAAACCTCCAATAAAATCTATTCCTAAATCCTCGGCTGCCTTATCTAAAGTTTTTGCAAACTTTACATAATCTTTTTCATCAGTTGCCCCTGCAATTATTGAAATAGGTGTTACAGAAACTCTTTTATTTACAATTGGTATTCCAAATTCATTTTCTATTTCTTTTCCTACCTTAACTAAATCTTTAGCAGAAGACATTATTTTATTATAAATTTTTTCTCTTGCTTTATCTCCATCTGAATCAATACAATCTAATAAAGAAATACCCATAGTTATAGTTCTTATATCTAATTTTTCTTCTTCTATCATTTTAATCGTTTCTAATATATTATTGCTGTTCATCTTCTATCCTCCTATAAAGTGTGCATTGAATTAAATATTTCTTCTCTTTGAATTTTAACATCTACTCCTAGGTCTTCCCCTTTTTTAAGTAACGCTAATTTTACTTTATCAAAATTTTTACTGGAATCTTCAAACTCTAGCATCATTATCATAGTAAAATATTTATCCATTATAGTTTGATTAACATCTAATATATTAATATTAAACTTTAATAATTCCCCACTTATCCCTGCTATTATACCTATTTTATCTTTACCTATTACAGTTAATATAGATTTCATTTGTTTTCCTCCTTTTTCTCAATAAATTTATTATATTTATTATATACCTTTTCTATTTTTCTATCAAAGCCTTACACTATATTCACAATAATTATTCATAATTTTCGTCCTTTATTATGAACTTTCTGTATATTCTTTTAATAAATCTTATTATCAAATATAATTAAGGCATATTAAGTAGTTATCCCTTTACAATTTATATATACACAAAAAGAGGCTATCACATACAGCCTCTTTTTATATTAGCTAAAAAACTCATCTTCTAAACCTTCTAAATCTACTATTTTTATTTCTTTCAAATTAAAATCTATTAGATCATCATTCTTCATTTTAATAAGTTCTCTAGATAAAGATGGTCTTGGTATCCCTAATAATTCAGCTAAATCTTTCTTAGACTTTATTTTATAAACTCTTTGATTTCTACCTTTATCTTTATAGTTATCTAAAAGTATTTTACAAATCTTTCTTCTAATAGAATCTAGTTCAACTAAGTTTATTTTTTTGTTTAATATTAATACTTTTTGTGCTAAAAGTTCTAGTGTATTTTCTGTGAACTTTTGATTTTTAGCCATTATATTAAGAATACTTTTTTTAGGAAAGGATAGAACCTTACAATCCTCTAAAGCCATAACTGTAGCAGGATATTCAGATGATTTTGCAAAAATTAGAACTTCTGCAAATACATCACTTACATCAAAGGTGGTTAATGTTAAGACTTTTCCATTTTCATAAATGGTCTGTATTACAGCTTTCCCCTCAATTATTACGGAGAGGCTATTACACTTTTCACCTTGATTAGCTATAACTTCATTTTTAGTATATTTACTTATTCTATATTGTTCTTCTTTTAATATCTTTTCTATATCTTTATCTTCTACCCCTTTAAAAAAGCAGGTGTTTTTTAATACATCTATCATAATTTTTCCTTTCAATCTCAAATTAAAATTTATCTAATAAAATTATAACAAAAAAGGTGAATATATAATAGTTTGCTTATGACCTTATCTATGCTCCAAGTCATCGCAAATCATTATATGTCCACTATTAACTAATAGACGATCTATCTCTTTACATTCTATAGATTGGCTTTCATACTAAATTCAGTTATCACTACGTTCTACTTCATTAACTGTTCAATGCCAAGGTAAGAAAATCAAAAAAGTTTATTTTACTAATTAATTAGTAAAATAAACTTTTTTTATATTAAGATTATCTTAAGAACATTTCTAAGTCATCTTCAACATTAGTTATTCCACCAATTCCAAAGTTTTCAACTAAAACTTTAGTAACATTTGGTGAAAGGAATGCTGGTAGAGTTGGTCCTAAGTGAATATTTTTAACTCCTAAGTATAGTAATGATAATAATACTATAACTGCTTTTTGCTCATACCATGCAATGTTAAATGCTATTGGTAACTCATTGATATCTTGTAATTCAAATACTTCTTTAAGTTTTAATGCAATTAATGCTAATGAATATGAATCATTACATTGTCCAGCATCTAAAACTCTTGGAATTCCACCGATATCTCCTAATTCTAATTTGTTGTATTTATATTTTGCACAACCTGCTGTTAATATAACAGTATCATTTGGTAAAGCTTTAGCAAAATCTGTGTAATAGTTTCTTGACTTAGCTCTTCCATCACATCCTGCCATTACGAAGAACTTCTTAATTGCCCCTGTCTTAACTGCATCTACAATTTTATCAGCAAGTGCAAATACTTGATTATGAGCAAAGCCTCCAATAATTTCTCCTTTTTCTATTTCTGTTGGAGCCTTGCAAGTTTTAGCAAGTTCAATAATTTCTGAGAAATCTTTAACTTGTCCATCTACGCCTTCAATATGAGTACATCCTGGGAATCCTGAAGCTCCTGTTGTAAACATTCTATTTTTATAACTATCTTTTGGAGTTACAATACAGTTTGTAGTCATTAGAATTGGTCCATTAAAGCTTTCGAATTCTTCTTTTTGCTTCCACCATGCATTTCCATAGTTTCCTACAAAGTTATCATATTGTTTGAATTTTGGATAGTAGTGAGCTGGCAACATTTCTGAATGAGTATAAACATCTATTCCTGTTCCTTTTGTTTGCTCTAATAATTGCTCTAAGTCTTTTAAATCATGACCTGAAACTAATATTCCTGGTTTGTTTCCAACACCTATATTAACTTTTGTTATTTCTGGATTTCCGTAAGTTCCAGTATTAGCACTATCAAGTAAAGCCATACCATCTACTCCAAATTTACCTGTTTCTAAAGTTAAAGCAACTAATTCATCAGCTGTTAATGTATCATTTAATAGTTTAGCTAAAGTTTCTTGCATAAATGCACTTACTTCTTCATTATCATAGTTTAATTCGTTAGCATGTTTCATGTATGCTGCTAAACCTTTTAATCCGTATGTTATAAGTTCTCTTAAACTTCTTACATCCTCATTTTCAGTTGCAAGTACTCCGACTACCTTTGATTTTGCATCATATTCTTCTCTTGTAGTACCTGTCCATAATGCAGCTTCTGATAAGCCATCTTTATTTGATAATTTAGCTAGTAATTCTTCTTTTATTTCTAAAACTCTTTTTACTCTATCATAGAATACTTCATCATCAAAGTTAGCATTAGTTATAGTTGTAAATAAGTTTATAGTTATAAAGTGATTTACTTCACTTGCAATTTCTTTTCCTTCTTTTCTAAGTCTAGTTGTAACTTCTGATAATCCTTTTGTTGTATATACTAAAAGGTCCTGCATTCCTGCTAATTCTGGTGATTTACCACAAACACCAAATTGAGTACATCCTGTACATCCTGCAGTTTCTTGGCATTGGAAACAAAACATCTTATTCTCCATGATTAAAATCCTCCATATATCTAATTTTATTTATTTTTTATTTGTTTTTTATCTATGACATTATTATATGGATTATTTATCACATTATCGGTAACATTGGTTACTCTTTTGAAATTATCTTATCATTTGTTTTATTCCAAGCTTTCCCTTCCTTATCTAAATAAAATTATAATAACCTTTACTGTTATTATAATCGCAAGATTTATGACTAGCAGCCATAAATCTTCACTCCAAAACTTATATTATAATAAAATTTTATTTCTTTTTATACTTTTACTTTAATCGTACTAACACCTTTTACAGATTCAACTATAATTTTAGCATCTATTCTATCCTTTAATTCTTCCACGTGAGATATTATTCCAACAACTCTTCCATCATTTCTTAATTCAACTAAACATTCTATAGCCTTTTCTAAAGATTCAGGATCTAAAGTTCCAAATCCTTCATCAATAAACACTGTATCTAACTGAACTCCCCCTGCATATTCTTGGATAACATCTGCAAGCCCTAAAGCCATAGCTAAAGATGCCTTAAAGCTTTCTCCACCTGACAATGTTCTTACATCTCTTTTTTTAGCTGTATAATAATCTAAAATATCAAGATCTAACCCTTGCCCTTTTCTTTTATCTCCAACCTGTTCTTTTCTTACTAGTTCATATCTATTATTAGTCATTGCTGAAAATCTTTTATTTGCTGTTTCAATAATATCATCAAAATAAGTTGCTAAAACATATCTTTCAAAGCTTACCTTTCTTGGGTTTTCTCCATTTACTATTTTAGAAAGTCTTCCCTTAATCATATATTCTTTTTCATCTTTTTCTATTAACTCACTATAATTACTTATATTAGCTATTATCTTTTCATTTTGATTTATATTACTAAATAACTCTTTTTCCTTCTTCTCTTCTTCTAATAATACACCCTTTTTATCTTTAGCTATTTCAGTTAAGGTTTGTGTTTCTTTTATATTAATATTTTCACATTCTTTAACTGAAGTTAAATATAATCCTTCTGCTTTTGATAAAGATATATTATAGTTATTTATTTCATCTTCTAAAACCTTCATTTGTTTTTCATCCATTTTAGCTTCTATATAAGTTTTATAATCTAAAAGACCTAATTCTATAACCTTTAATCTAAAGTTTTCAACAGCTTCTTTATATTCTTGTTCTAATATTTCTTTTCTTAATAAAAGAGCTTCTAGATTTCCTTTTTCTCTATCATATTTACTTTTACCCTTATTAAAAGCTTCTTCTGCTAATTTATAATCTTCTTTAATTTCAAATAAATTCTTATTTAAAATTTCTTCTTCTTCTTCTAATTCCTTTAAAGATTTTATATTCCCTTTAAATTCAGTAATAATATTTCTAAATTCTGCTTCCTTAGTTTTTAAATTTCCTTCTGAATTTAATAAATCTACGTTATTAATATTTATTTCTTTTCTTAAAACTTCATTTCTATCTTCTATAGATTTTTTTAGCTTAATATTATTATTTTCTTGTAATTTCAACTTATCAAATAATATCTTTCTTTCCTTAAGTTTAACCTTAAGTTCTTCCTTTTCCTTATATAAAACTTTAATATTAGATAAATTACTATCAAGTTCTTCATTAGATATACTTAATTCTAATTTTTCACCTAAAGGTTTTATTAAAGTAATAAAACTATTATCCATATAGGTTTTTAGTTTTAAAACTTTTTCATAAATCTTATCTCTTTCTTCCTTAACAATTTCCATTTCTACTTTAGATTTTTTCACACTATCTTCACTTATAACCTGATTTTCTAATACTGCTAAGTTAGGATGTTCTAAAGATCCACATACAGGACATGGAGTTCCCCCTTTTAAATCTCTTGCTAAAATCCCAGCTTGATTTTTTCTTAAAACTTCTTCTAATTCTTCGTATTTATTTTTATTTTCAATATACTTATTATTAGAATTGTTATATTCAATTTCTATTTGTTCCTTTAAGTTTTTATTTTTTATATAACTTAAAATTCCTTCTATTAAACTTTTAAAATCATCTATTAAATTATTATTTTTTAATATATTAACTTCTAATTCTTTATTGTCTTCTTTAAACTTATTTATTTTATCAATATCTTCATTAAGTTTAAGGATTTTCATAGAGTTTTCTTGAATTTCAGTTTCTTTAACTTTTAAGTTATTTCTAATAATCTTAACTTCTTTTAAGTATTTTTCAACTTCTATTTTTACTAAATCATAACTCCTAGCTCTTTCTTTTAGGTTACTTATTTCATTTACTCTTTTTATTATTATATCTTTTTCTTCTTCTTTATTACTTTCTTTCTCTAGTATGATTTTAAGGTTTTTCATTTCTTTTTCTATTAACTTAATATTTTCCATAGATTTTTTTATGGATAAATCATTACTTTTTAAACTTTTATTTTTTTCTTCATATCCTTCTTCATAAACTAAAACTTTTACTGCTTTTTTAGCCTTTTCTAAATCAATCTTATATTCTTCTTGTTTTTCTTTTAATGCTAAAAGTCTATCTAATTCAGATTTATTCTTTTCTTTATTTAATAATTTCCTATTATTTTCATTTAAAAGAGTAACTTCTTTATTTATATTTTCTATTTCCTCTTTTAATTTATTTATACTTTCTTTTATTATATTTTCCTTTGACTTTGAATTTTCTACTTCTTCCTTAAAAAGTTTAGATACTAAATTAATATTAATATCCTTTCCTTTAATTAAATCTTTTAATATATTATTTTCTCCATCAACTACAAAAGAGTTTATAGCATTATACCTGTCTCTTTGAACTCCCTCAATCCTTTTCTTTAATTCATTAGCTTCATTTTTTATTTTTTGTGAAATATCCGAAAAAACTTTAGTTCCAAATATTCTTCTAAATATTTCTTCTCTTTTATCACTATCAGCATTAAGAAGCTTTTTAAATTCCCCTTGAGGTATCATAACCAATTGTTTGAATTGTTCTGAGTTTATTCCAAGGATTTCTTCAACATATCTAGTTACTTCCTTACTTCCTGTGTAAGTTTTATCTTTTATTTTTAATTCTGCTGTCGGTTTAACTTCTGTGTATCCATAATCCCCATTTGCATCCTTCTTTTTCTTTTTTCTAGAATACTGAGGGCTTCTTTTTATATAGTAATCCTTATTTCTAATTGTAAAATATAACTCTACTTCTGTTGGTGTATCTTCATCTGCAAAATCACTTCTTAAAGTTTTACCTTCTCTATCACTACCACTTGCTTCTCCATACAAAGCAAAATTAATAGCATCAAATATAGTTGTCTTACCAGATCCTGTAGTTCCTGTAATAACAAACATGCTTTTTCCATTTAGCTGATTTTCAAAATCAATTTCTTCTTTTCCAGGATAAGGTCCAAAGGCAGATATTATTAACTTTTTAATTTTCATCTTAATAATCCTCCCTTTCCAATTTTTTTATTATCTCTTGCATAATCTTTCCCTCTTCTTCCAAGCAAGGTTCTCCTGTAATATCTTTATAAAAATCTTCAAATAAAACAAGCTTTGATTTTTCCTTTACATTAGCTATAGCTTTATTATCTATATTATTTCTATTTATAAATTCAACCTTTGTAAGCTCCATAATATTTGGATAAATACTTCTAAGCTTAGACATAGGGTCAAGGATTTCTCCTTTATCTTCTAATATTACTCTAATATAATCCTCTTTATTTTCTTTATCTAATTCAGATTTTGTAATAATTTCTTCTAAAGTACCTATAACTTCTCTATAATTCTTTTTTTGTTTTAATAAAATTACTTTAGTTGTAACTTCACCATTTTCATCTATATCAACAACAGTAATCCCTTTTTTTTGCTTTATTTCTGAAAAAGAATATTTCATAAGAGAGCCTGAATATCTAACCTTATCACTACCAACCTTTTGTGGTCCATGCAAATGCCCTAAGGCAGTATAGTTAAACTTATCAAAGACCTTTACATCTATATAATCTGTTCCACCAATAGATAAAGGTTTTTCCGATGTAGATTCCTCTAATTCATCTACCTCGCCCTCTTTTACTTTAGTAACATATCCATGAGCTATTGCAATATTTCTTTCTTCTTCATTAAAATCTTTCATAATTTCTTCTACTACTTTTCTCATTCCATCATCAAAGTTTTTAATAGTCATATCTTCATATAAATCTCTAATTACAGCTACATCAGCAAATGGAATAGGATAAAAGTTTATAGGTCCCTTTTTATCTTCAATTACTACTTTATTTATTTGTTTTTTCAAACTTCCAAAGATATGTAATCCACTTTTCTCCAAAAGTGAACTACCAAACTCAACTCTTTCACTACCATCATGGTTTCCTGCAATTGCAATAATTGGAGTTTTAAAATCCAAAACTATCTTACTAAAACTCTCATTTAATAACTCCACTGCCTGAACTGGTGGAATTGATCTATCATATAAATCACCAGCTATTATTAATAAATCCGGTTTTTCTTTAATAATCTGCTTATACAATTCATCTATAATATAACCTTGGTCTTCAATCATAGAAAAGCCATTTACAACCTTCCCAATATGCCAATCCCCCATATGAAAAATCTTCATCTCTTCACCTCTACCTTACATAATCTATTTATACTTCTATTATAGATAGACTTTATAACTTTTACAAAGATATTTAAATAATTCACTTATTGTAGAATCTAAACTAAGTGAAATTTGGTGAAGAGTTAACTTGCATTTTAATGGAGAAAATTTAAAATAATATTTACATATACCTGGTAGTATTCTTTTATGTTTTCTATTATTTGTATATAATATAATAAGCAACTATCGAATAAGTGTAAGAGATTGTATATTAATTCTTTAAAATCTAACATATAAATAGGAATTTACAGAATTCAGAAGCAAGTCAGTTATTATATGAACTTGCATTATACGGGAAAAGACATTGTAATATAGTAATTTTAGAAGGCATCTTAAATTCAAAGTGGTATGAACAGCTATTTGAAAAGCTACTTGAGCAATTTAACACCCAAATCTTTGCATATTACTTCGATATACCTTTTGATGAAACTTTAAATCGTCATAAACACAAGCCTAATGCTAATGAATTTGGAGAAAAGGAAATGAGAGAGTGGTGGAATGAAAAGGATTTATTAAATAGCATTCCTGAAGTATGCCTTAATAAAGAATTAAACTTAAATCAAATAGTGGACATTCTCTATGGAGATGTTATAAGGTAAATAACAAACTCCAATAAATAGATTAGATTGATAAATAGGAATTTATTTATTTTCACAAACTTGTAATAATAAATAAAGAAGTTATAAAGCTAATTCAAGTGATAATCACCAAAATAATTCATAAAATCTAAATTATTAAACCTATTTCAAAAATTCTGTAAGAATTTTATCCTTTAATATAAACACTCCTCCTCAATCCACTTATATCAATATAAATGTAAAGAGAAAATAAAGTGGTATAGCGAGATTAGCCTATAGCAAGTAATTAGAATTTCTTAGTGAAAAAAGTCTTCTAGGTCTTAGGT
This sequence comes from Clostridium sp., assembly GCA_029257045.1. Lineage (GTDB taxonomy): Bacteria > Bacillota > Clostridia > Clostridiales > Clostridiaceae > Clostridium. The sequence goes on along the minus strand of JARIDB010000165.1, from coordinate 5,912 downwards.
TGAGCCTTTGTTTGAGGGTACCGAGTTAAGGTCAACACTTGACATAGATGCCTTTTGAAATTAGAAATTCTTTACGATGCTATCGTGCTAATTGAGCATACCACTTTATTTTTTTCGAGTTACAATCTTAATATAAGTGAACTTTTAAGATGCTTTTTCTAAAAATATTTCTTTAATTTCTTTTCCTCTAGCCTTTGCTAATGATTTAGAAATTACCATAGCTACACTTCCGTCTATTAAATGGTGTATTATAGTTCCAACTAGAACTATTAAAGCCCCATCTGTGAAAGTATATCCAAAAGGTAATACAACTAAAGCCTCTAGTATTCCATGAACAGGTGCTGTAAATAATATAGCTTTTTTTATGTCATCTGTTTTAATAAATATTTTAGCACCTACATATCCTGCTACTATATGACTTAATGCTCTAGCCCCTATAACCGGCCCTGAAGTTAAGAAAAAGGCTAATGATGATCCAATTCCTACAAAAGCTGCTACTGCTGGTGATATAAGCATTGCCAAAAACATAGGAACATGAGCCCCAACTGTTGCTGTAAAAGGCCCTAAGTATATTTTTAAGAACCCAAACTGCAATGGAATTATTACAGAAATAGCTGTTAATAATGCCGCAAATATCATTTTTCTTACTTTATTTTTATTTTCCATAGTACATCCCCCTTTTAGTGTGTATATAGCCAACTGTATATACACTAGTATATATAAAATGTTACTCATTGTAAATATCTTTAACCATTATTTTTCAACTTTTATACATAGCTTCTTTACTAAACTAATATACTTTAAAGTAAATAATAATTTTAGAGGTGTTTATGTTAGAAAAAAATATTGTCATTCCTTTAATGCTTTCAGTTTTTGCTGGTCTCTCAACAGTTTTAGGGACATTTATAATTTTTGTTAGTTCAAAAAAAAGTAATAAGTTAATTACATTTTCTCTTAGTTTTTCTGCTGGAGTTATGATTTCAGTTTCCTTAACAGATTTACTATTATCTTCTATTGAAAACTTAAGTAAAATCCATGGGGCATCTGCTGGAATTGCTTTTTCTTTATTATTTATGTTAATTGGAGGTTTTTTTGCTTTTTTAATAGATAAACTTATACCTGATGATAATATTAATGAAAATAATAATAGTCTATTTAGAGTTGGTTTAGTTTCAACTGTTGCCTTAATGATACATAACTTTCCTGAAGGTATTGCTACCTTTGTATCTGGTTATCATAATACTTCCTTAGGTATATCAATTGCTTTAGCTATATCCCTTCATAACATTCCTGAGGGAATTGCTATAGCTCTTCCAATTTATTATTCAACAAAAAGCAAACTTAAAGCCTTTAAATTCACATTCCTATCAGGTCTTGCAGAACCTTTAGGTGCATTTATAGCCTTTCTTTTTTTAAGACCTTATATTAATGAAAATGTTCTATCAATTATATTTTCAATAGTTGCTGGAATAATGATTTATATTTCTTTTACAGAACTTTTACCAAAGGCTAATAGTTATAAAGAAAATTATGTTTATATTACTTCTATTTTCTTAGGTTTATGTATAATTCCATTAAGTCATATATATCTGTAAATAAGAAATAAGCTGTTACACAAATTGTGAAACAGCTTATTTTTTTATTCATATTCATCTTCAACCATAATATATCCTAATGGAGGATTTCCATTTAAAAGCCCAAGTACATATATTGTATAGAACTTTCCATTTTCTAAAACTTTATTACTAATAGTTTTAGCTATTATTGTATTATCTAAAAAAGTTATTTTAAAATTATATATTGCAGAAGATAAGTTATAATAATTGGTAGTTTCAATATACTCAACATTATCAAATAGTACTATATCATTTAAAAGACTTAAAGACATAAGTGGAGCGTTTTTAGATAAATTAATAAATCTTAGATGGCTATTTATTTTAATTTTATCTTCTCCTCCATCTTTAAGTAGTAAATTATCTAAAGCATCCTTAACGTCTACAATACTTAATGTATAATTTGAATTTGGTGCTATATCTACTCTTTTTTCCAAAATTGGTTTATTAGGATCTTCTTTATTATATACCTTAATCACATGAAGTCCTGGAGAAATATCTTTATAATCTGTTATATCTGCAAATTTCATAGATTCTACAACTAGATTTTCGTCTACATATATTCCAATTTCTTTATTAAGGGAAGTTCCATTTAAAAATCTAATTTTACTTTTGACCCTTGGTAAATTATTTCTAAATATCACACTTTCACCCCTTTTATTTATAATCTAAAGACTCGTTTATTATTTTCTTTACTATCATATTTGCCATAGGATAAGGAATTTCATATAACTTAAATATATTTAATATAGAATCATCTCCACTTTCAATTCTACTAAATATATTATTTATTTTTTCTTTATTATCATCTCTTAAATCTTCTTCAGCCAATTCTAGAAAACTATATTCTTTTAGAATTTTCATATGTGGTAAATCTTCTTTTATTTCTTCTTCATATCTATTTAATTCTAATTTAGTATTGAAATTATCTATATAACCTTTATCATATGAAATTAGTTCTTCACCATATGCTTCTTTAGGGTATTGCTGATAATTAACCCCCAGGTTATTACAATTTTGAGTTTTATTATCACATTCTTGGTTATACTCCATATTAGGTTTATTATATCCTTGTATATTATTATTTGGATTTAATTGATTATACTCTTGAGGCTTATACCCCATATTTGCATCATTATTTGATGGTAAATTATATTCCATATTAGGTTCATTATATCCTTGCATATTATTATTTGGATTTAATTGATTATCCCCTTGAGGATTATATCCCATATTAGATTCATTTTCATTCATATAGTTTTGGTTATCTTCAGGATATCCAATGTTTTTGTAAAAATTATCATCAATTTTTCCTGACACCATAGGTGTTGAAAATCCAAATATAAAATTATTAGTAAAGTTATTTATGTTTGGTGAATCTAAATTAACTAAAGGAAACCAATTAGATTCATTACCTGTAAATGGATTATTAACTTTTAAAGGCATAAATTTTAAGTCATCATCTTTTACATCTATTAAATTATCACTATTTTCCATTCTTGTCCTCCTAAAACATTTCTTTTTTAGTATATGTTTTATATTTATATATGTTTACAACTTTATTAATAGAACTCTTAAGCCATTGTTATATCACAAACCTAATCTCTTCTGAATACTATATATGGGGAGGTAATAATATGTATAATTCTAAAGATGATTCAGTGAGAAACTTATTTATAGGTATTGATAATCTAATTCCTATTTCAGATAATAAAAAGGTTATTCCTATTAATTTTGATAATGCTGCTACAACTCCTGTCTTTAAAGGTGTTCTTAGAGAAATATCAAAAGCTTGTGAGTTTTATGGGGCTATTGGTAGAGGTGTTGGACAAAAATCAGAATACTCAACAAGACAATATTATAAATGTAAAGATTATATATTAGATTTTTTTAATGCTCCAAAAGATAAATATTCAGTAATTTTTGTTAGTAATACTACAGAGGGCATTAATAGATTATCTAATATATTAATTAATAACTCAGAAGACATTGTAATATTAACTAGGATGGAACATCATTCTAATGATTTGCCTTGGCGGGAAAAATGTGATTTGAAGTATGTAGAAGTAGATAAAAAAGGTAGGCTTAACCTAGATAATCTTCAGTCTTTACTTGAAAAATATTCAGGAAAGGTTAAATATGTATCTCTAACTGCAGCATCTAATGTAACAGGCTATATTAATGATATTAACCATATTGCAAAACTTGTTCATAGTTATGGGGCTAAACTTATAGTGGATGGGGCTCAAATTGTAGCTCATAAAAAAATATCAATGGCTTCTCTTAATAATGATGAATCTATTGATTTTCTAGTTTTCTCATCTCATAAAATATATGCTCCTTTTGGAAGTGGTGCTATCATCGGTCTAAAAGATACCTTTAATAAATTAGATTCTGATTTCAAAGGTGGAGGTACTGTTGATACTGTTTTAGATTATTCTGAAGTTCTATTTCAAACACCAGAAAAAAATGAAGCTGGAAGTCCTAACTTTTTCGGTGCAATAGCTTTAGTTCAGGCTATGAAAGAAATTGAAAATATAGGTTTTGATTATATTTATAATCACGAAAGAAATCTCCTTAAAAGAACTTTAGATGGACTAAATTCTATTAATGGTCTTCAGACCTATGGAGATAATATTAATATATCCGATAGATTAGGAATTGTTATTTTTAATATTACAGGTATGTATAATGATGATGTAGCAAGATATTTAGCAACTATAAGAGGTATTTTTGTTAGACAAGGTGCTTTTTGTGCTCATCCATATATCAAGAGACTTTTATGTCTAACAGATGAAGATGCTTGCAAACATCTTATAGATCCTAATTTCAAAATGCCTGGGATGGTTCGAGCAAGTTTCGGTGTTTATAACACAATTGAAGAAGTAGACATCTTCTTAAATACAGTAGAAGAAATTTCAAAACTATGTAAATAAAAGGTGAAAATTTAAATTTTCACCTTCTTTTTATTATCTAGTAGCTATTAAAAACTTTATTTTTATACCTTTAGCTGTAAACATTCTTTCATGTTCTGTTTGAACATTACCTACAAAATCACTATTATGTAAATCATAAGTTATATAATCAATTAGAAAACCTGCTTCTTTAAAATATTCTAAAGATTCATCAAATAAATCATCATCATCTGTTTTAAAGTATATCTCGCCTTCTTCTGATAAAAAGTTTTTATACTGCTCCAATTGTCTTGTATAAGTTAACCTTCTCTTTTTATGTCTATCCTTAGGCCATGGATTACAGAAATTAATATAAATTCTATCTATAGTATCATTTTCATCAAATACTTCTTCAATTAATCCAATTTCTTGAGCCATAAGTTTTAAGTTATCTATTTCTTTACCATTTTCTTCATAAGCTTTTTCTATATTTCTTTTTGCTAAAACTAAAACTTCATCCTTAATATCAATAGCTACATAATTAATATCTTCATTTTCAGAACCATGAACTGCTATAAAGGTTCCTTTACCACAACCTAGCTCTAAATAAATAGGATTACTATTTTTAAATTTACCTTTCCATTTTCCTTTGTTTTCTTTTGGATTTATTACAAAAAAATCGCAAGCTTCAAGTTCTGGTCTTGCCCAAGGCTTTTTTCTTAATCTCATTATCTTCACTCCATACATTTAAATTCATAATCATTATACAGATTAAGTATCTATCAATCAAATTTATTTTATTTTGAGCACACCTAAAAATTAAATTTATTTACATAACCTACCCTTTTATCTTTTCCTATACATAAAAAAAGGACTGTACTAGACAGTCCTTAATGCAAGATGTAAAGTTATGGTATTATTTTTCACTAAAATGCTTTTAGTAGCTTGTACCTTTATTTTACACTTTGCATTTTAAATTCTTAATTGTGCTAAAGCACTTATAATTATCTTGTTTAAAGTTATTATTTATCACCAAAGTATCTGTCTAATAATCCCTTAAATGCCATACCATGTCTAGCTTCATCTTTACACATTTCATGAACTGTATCATGAATTGCATCTAGATTTAATTCTTTAGCTAATGTAGCTAAATCTTTCTTTCCTTGGCAAGCGCCATGTTCTGCATCAACTCTAGCTTGTAAGTTAGCCTTAGTATCAGGTGCAACAACTTCTCCGATTAACTCAGCAAATCTTGAAGCGTGATCAGCTTCTTCAAACGCTATTCTCTTATATGCTTCTGCAACTTCTGGGAATCCTTCTCTGTCAGCTTGTCTTGACATTGCAAGATACATTCCAACTTCAGTACATTCACCTATAAAGTTTGCTTGTAATCCATCCATAATTC
>JARIDB010000084.1 GCA_029257045.1 Clostridium sp. | reverse complement strand
CCACCACCTAAATCATAAACAAAGATCTTTTGGTTTGTATCCATTTTATCTAATCCATAAGCTAAAGCTGCTGCTGTTGGTTCATTTATTATTCTTAGAACTTCTAGTCCTGCTATTTTACCAGCATCCTTTGTCGCTTGTCTTTCTGAGTCATTAAAGTAAGCTGGAACTGTAATAACCGCTTGAGTTACTGCTTCACCTAAATAAGCTTCTGCATCAGCTTTGATTTTTTGAAGTACCATTGATGATATTTCTTGTGGTGAATGATCTTTTCCATCTATATTTACTTTATAATTAGTTCCCATATGTCTTTTAATTGAAATTATTGTTTTATCAGGATTAGTAATAGCTTGTCTTTTAGCTACTTGACCTACTAATCTTTCTCCATTTGCTTGGAAAGATACAACTGAAGGAGTTGTTCTTGATCCTTCTGCATTACTAATTACTATTGGTTCTCCACCTTCCATAACAGCTACACATGAATTTGTTGTTCCTAAATCTATTCCTATTATTTTTCCCATAATGTATTTCCTCCTAAAATTAAATGTTTATTTGAATTTTTTTTATACTATTTTAAATTTTCCACTTTTTTAATTTGCTACTTTTACCATTGTATATCTTATAACTTTTTCGCCTCTTTTATATCCCTTTTGGAATACTTCTTGAACAGAGTTTTTCGGCAATTCTTCATCTTCAATATGCATTACAGCTTGATGAAGATTCGGATCAAATTCGCCAGTTGCATCAATTTCTTCAACACCTAGTTTTTCAAAAGAATCCTTAAATCCTTTAATAGTCATATCTATCCCTTTTTTAAAATCTTCTAGATTTCCATCAAGAGTTATTGCTCTCTCTAAGGTATCTAATACTGGAACCATTTCCTTTAATACATCGTTACATGCATCTGTATAAATTCCTTCTTTTTCTTTTATTGTTCTTTTTCTATGATTTTCATATTCTGCTGATACTCTAAGAAGCCTATCTTTTAAAGTTTCTAACTCATTATTTAATCTTTTGTTTTCATCTTTTAATTTCCTCATAATATCAAGCTCATTTTCCTTATCTTTATTTTCTTCGGAAACTTCAGTTTCTTTATTTTCTTCTAACTTTTCTTCCAAGTTTTCAATTATTTCTTCAGTTTCTACATTGTCCTCTATTACTTCTTCTAAATCTTCAAGTGGTTTTTTATTTTCCTCCACACTAGCACCTCATTCCTTTATTCTCTGTTTTGACTTCCTAAACTTCGATTTAATTCTTTCATTACTTCATTCATAATAGCAATTACTTTCGAATAATTAATTCGTTTAGGACCTATTAATCCTATGCTACCTATTGGTTTACCATCAAAAGAATATTCAGCAGAAATAATTGAACAATCCCTTGCTTCTGGAGAATTGTTTTCCTCTCCAATCCTTATGGTTAAACCACTGGATGGTTCTATTAATTCTAATAAATTATCTTTATCATTTATTAATGATAAAATTTCTTTTGCTTTTTCAATATTGTTATATTCTGGGTAATTAAAAATATTATTTGCTCCTTGAACAAAAAACTCTTCATCATTACCTTCTTTTAATGTTTCATATAAGGCAGGTAATATAGCATTGAATAATTCATCATAACCAGCTAACTCATTTTTAATATTATTTATTACTTCTAAGTTAATATCTCTTATACTTAGATTTCTTAATCTTTTGTTTAATATTAAATTTATCATTTCAATAGTTTCATATTCAGGCATTTTATTTAATCTAATTCTATGATTTTTAATAACACCGTTGTCTGCAACTATTACTGATACCATGTTATGACTATCAATAGCAAAAATTTGTATTGATTTAATATTACTACTTCTAACAGAAGGTCCTTGAACAATTGTTGTCAAATTAGTAAGCTCAGATAATAAATAACATGCATCTTTTACTATTTTATCAACTTCATACATAGCTGAATTTAAAATATATTCTTTAATTTTCAGTTCCTCTTCTTTTGTAAGAATTTCAGTATCCATAAGTTTATCTACATATAGTCTATAACCCTTATTAGACGGAATTCTTCCTGCTGACGTATGAGGCTGTTCTAGAAATCCCATTTCTTCTAAGTCTGCCATTTCATTTCTTATGGTTGCTGAGCCGACCCCTAAGTCATATTTTTTAGCTATTGTTCTTGAACCAACAGGTTCTCCAGTAATTATATAGTCATTAATGATAGCTTGTAATATTCTTATTTTTCTCTCATCAATAGCCATTTAATCACCTCTATCTGTTAGCACTCATTGTTATCGAGTGCTAATGACTACACTAATAATATATTACTTCGCATAGTTTTTGTCAATAATTCTATACTTAAAATTTAACAGAATAATTAGGTTTACTCTAATTATTCTGTTATTACTGTCTCTTTCTTTATTTTTCTTTATTTTACTTTAATTTTTGAAATATTAAATTATAAAATCACTCATTACAGAATTAGATAATTCAATCCCTTGCTCTGTAAGCCTTAAAAAGTTCTTTTCTTTTTTCAATAGATTTAAATTTACATTTTTATCTATAACTTCTTCATATACCTCTTCTATAGATTTATTAAATCTTCTTTTAAATTCTTCAATATCTATTCCTTCAATCATTCTAAAACCCATAAACATAAATTCTTCCATGTTATCCTTTAAGGTGTTATTATGTTCTTCTTCTATAATGGATAAGTTATTTTTTATATTATCAATATATAGTTTTACGTTTTCTATATTTTTTATTCTCTTTTCATTTATAAAAGAACTTGAAGCTGAACCTAATCCAATATATTCATTGCATTTCCAATAAATTTTATTATGATAACATTCAAATCCCTTTTTTGCATAATTAGATATTTCATATTGATTATAACTATTGCTATTTAAAAATTCCTTTGTTATTTGATACATTAATCTTTCATCATCTTCTGACGGAAGAATTAACTTATCTCTTTCCCATAAATTATAAAAAGCTGTTCCCTCTTCCAAGATTAAACCATAGGCAGAAATATGTTCTGGATTTAACTTTATTATAGTTTCTAAAGATTCCTTCCATTCTTCAATCTTTTGATTTGGAAGACCAAACATTAAATCAACATTTATATTATCAAAGCCAACTTTTCTAGCTAAAAGAAAGTTTTCTTCAAATATTCTAAAGCTATGTATCCTTCCTATTTCCTTAAGCAATGAATTTTGCACGGCTTGAAGCCCCATACTTATTCTATTTATTCCACCATTTTTCATAACTATAAGTTTTTCTTCATCTAATGTTCCTGGGTTACATTCCATAGTAAATTCTATGTTCTTATCTAAATTCAATTCCTTTATTACATTTAAAAGCTTTTCTATTTCTTTAGCACTTAAATAAGAAGGAGTTCCCCCTCCAATAAAAATACTCTTTATATTATTTTTTATATTTCTTTCCTTTATTTCTTTGCATAAAGCATCTACATAATCTTCCCTTAAATGATCAATTGAAGCATAACTTGGGAAGTCACAATAAAAACACTTTTGTTTACAAAACGGTATATGTATGTAAAGAGATATATCCCTTAATTCATCTTTTTCTTTCATATTATCTTTTCCTTTCAATTTTAAACTAATATAGTTATTATACAATAACTATATCAATTTAAAACATTACAATTTATTTATGTAAAAAACAAAGGTAACTTAGAATAATTTAATTATTTCTAAATCACCTTTTTATTTAAATAATTTGTTATATAATTCAGGACTGTTATTCACTTAAAACGAACTTTAAATCCCCTGAAGAATCATTTTCTATTGAAATCTTATAAACAGTATTTCTATTAGATAATTAAGAAGATTTTTCATCTCTTTTCCATTTGATATAATTATAAGTTAATTGTATTAAATTCATTAAAATAATAAGGATTGTTGCTATTATCTTAAATATTATATTAGAATTTAATGTCCATAGTAATGATAATGCAACAACTGAAAGTGGGGTCCACCACAATGTTCTAATAAGCTTACGTCTATAACTTAAATTCCAATATATAAGTTCAATGCCTTTATCTTTTTTCATAAATTCTCACCCCATTTAAATCTTTTTCACCATATTATCTTCATCTTTCATTAAATTATCACTTATAAATTAATTTATTTCCCTACTATGAGCATGTGCTTTAAAAATATAAACTACTACATATGGTAGATTTCCTATTAATTCAAATTTCATTATTAAATATTACCCTTTTTAATATTAAAACAGCAAAAATAATGACTATAAAGACACCTACAAAAGATAATATTATACACCCCCTGGATATCCATACTCCAATCTTGAAAAATATTGTATCTATTTTAGTAGGGTCAAAAAACCTAGTCACACTACCTATCGCTCCAAGTACCATATCATTATTTAGCATAATCAAAGCAAATCCACTAACTAATCCCATTAGTAATCTTAAATATTCTCTCATCTCTTCCTCCATTATATTATTATATAACCTTTAATAAGCAACACCTTATATCGAATCTATTCGCTAATTTGAAATTCTGTTGTAATAGTGTAAACCACCTACTAACATTTAAAGTTTTTTACTTATCACGATTTTAATATTTCAAATTTTCTTTTTCATCTTACATTTTTTATCCATGTCATACATACTTTTAATAAGTCCTAGTACAAAAATAACAATCTGTACAAAAGTTATATAATTATAAAATTTACTACTAAAAAAGATACCAATAATTCCTACAAAGATAACTAATAGACCAGTGTTTAACATATCTCCGCC
>JARIDB010000071.1 GCA_029257045.1 Clostridium sp. | reverse complement strand
ATTTTTATAATACAAAAAGATTACAGAAAAAGTTAAAAAGTATGACTCCTTTGGAATATCGAAGTCATACTTTACCAACATAAATTTTTATTATTTACCCTGTCTACTTGACAGGGGGCAGTTCATTGTGAGTAGCCTTTATTTTATACAACTATTATAAAATACTTTTAGTAATTGATTCAGCAAATAGGATTTTCAAGATATCATACTTTTCCCTCTCTTGTTATAATATCTGTACGATTAACTGCTGCAGAATGTACTTTTATAAGTAATTCTCCTTATTTTAATTTAGGTATATTCATATCAACAACCTCAAGTTGCTCATAACCTCCTGGTTTTTTTACAATAACACTCTTCATAAATAACACTTCCTCTATTACTATTATTCTTGCTTTTATTTAAACTACTTAAGTAGGTAATTTAAACTTAATATATTTATATTTTATAATAATAAATTAATATTATAAAGATACCTTTTTTATTTTCTATATAAATTAATAGTCTAAATATAAAATTTCCATATCTAAATAATTCTTTCATATTATATATATGTTTTATTAAAATCTTAAGATTACTTTATATAAAGTGTAAAAACCGCATTTACTTGTGATACGGTTCATTCTTCATTATTCTAAAAGCTCTATAGATTTGTTCTAAAAGCATTACTCTAAATAATTGATGTGGAAATGTCATTTTTGAGAAGCAAAGTTTATAGTTTGCTCTTTGTATTACTTTTTCTGAAAGTCCTAAGCTTCCCCCTATAATAAAGGTTATGTTTGGATTACCTATAACCCCAAGGTTATCTATAAGGTCTGAAAATTCTTCCGATGTTATATGTTTTCCTTTTAGATCCATAGCTATAACATATGAATTATCTTTTACCTTTGATAGTATAAGATCTCCTTCTTTTTCTTTTATCTGTTGTTCTTCCTTCTCCTTTGCATTATCTGGAGTTTTTTCGTCTTGTAGTTCTATTATTTCTAACTTGCAGTATCTTGTTAATCTTTTTGAGTATTCATCTATAGCATCTCTTAGGTATTTTTCTTTTACTTTTCCTACAGTTATTAATGTAATATTCATCCCATTTTCTCCTCTTAGGTTTAATTTAGTCTGCTATGCTATAATCTACATCTATTATAGTTGCTTCTTTCTTTTCTGAAACTTGCTTTTTTATATATACTTTTAAAACATTATCTTTATATACAGCTTTTATTTTATTTGGGTTTACATTTGAAACATGGTAAGTCTTTTCAAGATCTGGTGTATCTTGAAAAACATGAATCATTGTATTTGTTCCATTCGTGAAGGTTAGGTCCTTTTTTACTTTTATTTTAACATAATTATTTTCATAGTCTATATCTATGTCCTTTTTCTTTACTCCTATAAGCTTTCCTTCTATTAAATACCTATCCTCATATTCTATAAAGTTTAAATCCAAATCCTCTTCCATAGCATTTACTATATTGTTTACTACATCACTATTTAGAACTGAGTCTACTATATCTGTTATTATATCTTGATTTTGTATAACAGTGGTAAAGACCTCATTAAATATAGTGTTAAATCCTCCAGTTAGCATACTTAATAGATCCTGTGTATTATTAAAACTATTATTGTTATTGGCATTATTTCTATTATTGTAATTTCCATTAACTTGTCTTTTATTATTATTAAATAAGTTATTTAAATTAAAGGCTGTATTGTTTCCGTTATATTGGTTATAACCGTGATTATTATATCCATTACTTCCATGGTTTCCACTATTATTACCATAACCCTTATTGTTATAACTTATATTATTATAGTTTTGATTATTATAACTTTCATTTCCTCTACTGTTAGAATTTCTATTCCTTTTATCATCTTTTCTATCTCTATCCCTTTCTTTACTTCTTCTGTTACTTTCCTTGTTTCTTATATTTTCATTTCTATTACTATCTTGGCTATTTGTATAATTTTGATCATTAAGCATGTTATTTAAAAAAGAAAACATTTCAAACATATTATTATACCTACCTTTATTAGTTCTATATAATATGTTTATTTAATATATTAATTTTTGACACATAATAAGCTAGTAAATTATTAACTTTAATAATTTACTAGCTTATTTTAGTTATAAATACCAAACTTATCTACTTCTTTTATATTACCTTATAGTTTTTAATATCCTATTTCTTCATTTAAGAATATAACATGAGTTCTATCTTTATTACCTTGGCTTGCTATTACTGTATATTCTCTGCATATTCTATCTTTACTTTTACAATCCATACAGTAACCGACCTTTGTGCAAGGTGTTGACTTATTAAGTCTTTTTGCATTAGCTGGGGCCGATACTTTTCTATTTCTTTTTATAGCTTCATCTATGTCTTTTACTATTTTATTTTCTCCAACAACTACTATTACCTTACTTGGTCCAAACATCATGGCTGCAACTCTGTTACCATTTCCATCAACATTATATAACTTTCCATCTTCTGTTACAGCATTACTACTTGAGAAGTAAGCATCTGCAAAAAAACTATCTCTAAATACCTTATTTATATCTTCTTGTGTTAATCCTTCTTTATATCTATCTAGAAATTTATATCTGTCACTTCTTAAATGATTAATAACTCCAGTTTCAAATAGTGTCATAGATCCCCCACAAGATACTACCGCATTTTCTTCCACTATATCCTTTATCTTATTTATAAGTTCTTCCTTTGTATTAACTAAATACCCATTCATATTATTATCATTTAGAGCTTTAATTGTTCTTTCTATTTTTTGTTCTTTAACCCACCTTATACTATTATCCATCCTCATATCTCCCCCTAAAGTAAATTTAATTCTCATTAACATTATACATTATTTCTATTAAAATACACATTAATAACCCATTAACGTAAAAAAAGCTATACCAATTAACCTTGATATAGCTCTAAATTTTAATTATTTACCACAACACTTTTTGTATTTCTTTCCGCTTCCACAAGGACACGGATCATTTCTGCCTATTTTGTTTTCATTTCTTACTGTAACAGATTCTCTATAATTTTTTTGGATTTCTTTTCTCTTTTCTGGTGAGAAAATTCCTTCCCATTGTGGTAATTTATATAGATATTCTGCTTTAGCATCTAACATATTAAAGTATAATTTCTCTAAATCAACTTCTATTGTCATTTCTTCTTGTGCTGTTAAAACTTCTAAATCTAGAGGGTTTTTTAAACTATCATTTATACCATCTACAAATCCCATAACAAATTCTGATGTAGTATCATATTTCTTAGATAAATCTTCAATTTTAAATGTGTAATTATCTTTATGTGTTGATAAAATCTCCTTGTATATTGCAGTTTCAACTTGCATATACTCATCCCAGAAAGCTTCTTCTCCTTTTACCTTAACATATTCCACTACCATATCTGTCCATTGCTTATATAAACTCATAATATTTCTCCTTCTTATTAAGTTTAAATTTAAAATTTATAACTAATTTTTTATTTACTATAACAATATATACCGATTTATTTCCTAAGTAAATATATTAATTTTTATTTTATATATAACATAGTAAAAACCTCATTATTCTTTATTTAATTCAATATTTTTAGTAATACCTTTACTAATAAATAGTTTTTACCATATTAAAAATCCCCAACTTATCTAAATCTATATTTCTAATAGATTGCTTGGCCCATGTCTATTTGCCATAGTTACAAAAACATCTTCATTTTCTTTTATATTATTTTCTCTAAGTACTGAAGCTACTGTTTCTAATGCTAAATCTGGATGATTATTTGTACCACTTAAATGGCCTAAAATTATCTTTTTATTTGAATTGTAATTTATTATATCTACTATTGCCTTACCACAATCCTCATTAGATAAATGGCCTACTTCACTTAATATCCTTCTTTTTAAAAGATACGGGTATGGTCCAAATTTTAGCATGTTAACATCATGATTACTTTCAAGTAATATAATCTCTGAATCCCTTATATTATCTTTAATTTCTTCTGTATATATACCAAAATCAGTTATAACACTAATCTTTTTACCTTTATTATGTAATGTATATCCTACAGGCGCAACAGCATCATGAGGTATATTAAAAGCTATTATATCTAAATCCTTTATTGATATTGTTGACCTTCTATCCATTATTTTTATATTGTGATCTTTAATTTTTCCAATGCTTCCTTCTAGTGCGCACCAAGTGTCTGCATTAGTGTAAATTGGTATATCATATTTTCTTGATAATACTCCAATTCCTTTTATGTGGTCTGAATGTTCATGGGTTACAAATATACCATCTAACTCCCTTGGGTCTTCACCTATACTTAAAAGAGCTTCGTCTATCTTTTTGCCTGGAAGTCCTGCATCTATTAATACCTTTGCATTATCAGAACCAATAAACATACTGTTTCCACTACTTCCACTATATAATGAGCAAAATTTCATTAACCCATCCCCCTTGCTCATATAAAACTATTCCTCAACTCTTAATATATCCGCTCCTAAAGCAGTAAACTTATTTTCAATGTGAGGATATCCTCTGTCTATATGTTCTATTTCTAATATTTCTGTTTGACCTTCTGCTATTAACCCAGCTATAACCATAGCTGCTCCAGCTCTAAGATCTGTAGCTATAACTTTAGCTCCAACTAGTTTATCTGAACCTTCTATAATTGCTGTTCTTCCTTCAACCCTTATATTAGCACCCATCTTTTTAAGTTCATCTATATGTTTATGCCTACTTTCCCATATACTTTCAGCAATTAAGCTCTTTCCTGGGGATACACTTAATAAAGCTGACATAGGTTGTTGTACATCTGTTGGAAATCCTGGATATGGAGCTGTCTTAACATTAACTCCTTTTAAATCCCCATTTACATACACTCTAACGCTATCATCGCCCTCTTCAATTATTGCTCCCATTTCTGTAAGCTTTGCAGAGATTGATTCTAAATGCTTTGGAATTACATTTTTCACCGTTATATCTCCTTTTGTAGCCGCTGCTGCTATCATAAATGTTCCAGCTTCAATTTGATCTGGGATAACACTATAATTACATCCTGATAATTTTTCAACGCCTTTAACTCTAATTACATCTGTTCCTGCGCCCTTTATATCTGCTCCCATAGTGTTTAGGAAATTAGCTACATCTACTACATGTGGCTCTTTAGCAACATTTTCAAGAACTGTTAATCCTTCTGCAAGAGTTGCTGCTATCATAACATTGATAGTTGCACCTACTGATACAACGTCAAAGAATATATTAGCTCCACATAAATGCTCAGCTTCTACTATAACTGCTCCATGTTCTATATTTACCTTTGCTCCTAGGGCCTCAAACCCCTTTATATGTTGATCTATTGGTCTAACTCCAATAGGGCATCCCCCTGGTAATTCAACTCTTGCTTTTTTAAACCTTGATAATAAAGCTCCTATAAAATAATAGGAAGCCCTCATTCTTCTTACATCTTCAGTGCACGCTTCTACTCTTCTTACGTCCGTAGCGTCTATTTCTAAAGTATTATTGTCTATTTTATTTACTGAACAACCTAAATCCTTTAAAATTCTTTCAAGGCAGTGTACATCTTCTATATCTGGTACATTATCAATTATACACTTGCCTCCACTAGCCATTATAGCTGCTGGAAGTATTGCTACCGCTGCATTTTTAGCACCATTTATTTCAACTGAACCTCTAAGAACTTTTCCTCCATTTACTACTAACTTTTCCATCAATTTCACCCTTATCACTTTATAAAACTTTCACTATATATATCTATATATTAACATTTCCTATTATTTCAACATTTATCCATTTTATCTCATTGTTTTTATTTTATTTTTACTTTTGTGTAGTTTTTTCTCTAAAAAACTTACATTATTCATTATAACATAAATATTATTTAAAGAAATAGAGTTTTTTTTATAAAAGCCTTTTTTAATAAGCATTTACGGTTAAAAGTTTTAATTATATTATCTTTTTAAAATTTTTTTATTATGTTATAATTTATATTAAAGTTTACATAGTATTTTTTTTATACTTTATAAACTAATTTGATATAAGGGGCTAGTTTTATGAAGTATTATTTAGTAGCAGTATTTGATGAACAATCTTATAAAAACCTAAATCCTATTCAAAAGAATTTATCTAAACGTTTTAGAGCTAACAGAAATTCTCCAACCCCCTATGTGCTTTTAGATATAGTAGAAAATCCTGCTATTGATAAATTAGAACCTGTTGTTGAAAAGATAGTAAATCCTTATAAACTATTTAAGGTTCAATTAACTAACGAAGTTTATTTTTCTGAAAATAATAAGAACTTAAATATTAAGATTTCTGATGTAGGTTATATTAAGAGAATGTCTAGGCTTTTTACTGATACACTACAACTACATGGATTTAATGTCCTTGATAGTAATCTTGAGACATCAATGAATTTATCAATAGCTAATATAAATTATGTTCCTAAAGATATAAAAAAATCTGAGGGAGAAATTACATATAATTGCACATGTGAGACTTTAAAAGTTGATAGAATAGAGATTTGGAAGTTTGCCAATAATAAGAAAGAGGTTGTTATTAAAAGTTATCCTCTAAAAAAGAATTTGTATATTTAATACAATATAATGGAGTGTATTTTTACACTTCTCTTTTTATGTTATTAGATTTAAAAAAATATTTTTTTGTATTCGTTTACTAATCTTTTCATTTTTCTAAACTTTCTGTACAATATAAGATAAGTAAATCCTTAAAGTAGGAGGATGTTCATGGAAATTATATCATTTTTTGAAAAGCAAAGAAAAAGGAATTCTGAAATAGTTATTGATTCATCCCTAAGCAATTATAAAATATGGGCTAGGAAACACCTAGAATTACATACTAAACTTAGCTCCTTAGCTGAAGAAACTAAATGTTATAAATATTGTGTTTTAGAAAAAGAAGACGAAGTTAATAAATCAATAATATTTGAAAAATACTTAGAATGCTTTCGTTTAATTGTTAATATTGGTATTGACAAACAATATGATTATATTGAAGATGTTATATTAAAACCAAATGATTACTGCCTAAGCGATCAATTTTTAAATCTTTTTATAGATTTAAATGATTTAATAATATCACCTTCAGATGATCACTACATTACTCTTATAGAAGACTTTTTAAGTCTTGGAATAACTTTAGATTATTCTGAAAATAAAATAAAAGATGCTTTTATAAGTAAGTAAAAAAAACCTTCTAGTAATCTAGAAGGTTTTTTAATATTTATTACTTCTAAGGTAATAATAACTTAGAGGTGATTTTTATGTTATCAATTCTTTTTGCTATTATTTCAGGAATATCAATGACTTTGCAAGGTGTTTTTAATACAAATCTAGAAAAGGACCTTGGAACCTGGGAAACTAACCTTTTATCGCAAGGCTCGGCCTTTGTTATTACTTTATTAATTGTATTTCTTTTTGGTAAAGGTAACTTAAAAGCAGTAAAAGACGTAAATAAGATTTATCTTTTAAGCGGTGTCCTTGGAGTTATAATTATCTTTACAGTAATTAAGAGTATTGGCTCTATGGGTACCACAGTTGGTATTGGAGTTATTTTAGTTGCCCAATTATTATCTGCTGGTATTGTGGATGCCTTTGGTCTTTTTGGAAGTGATAAAGTAACCTTTAACATTAATGAATTTATAGGAATTTCTATAATGATTTTTGGGATTATTATTTTTAAGTGGAAGTTTTAAATTTATAGCATTAACAAAAAGGCTCCTTACTATATATTATATATAGTAATCAATTTTAGGAGCATCTTATGTTATTTAATGGTAAAAAACTGGATTCTAACCTTAGAATCCTTTTGAACTCAAAAACTAATAGTAAATATAGAGTTATAATTAAATATAAAAAGTTTGAAGATAATTTAATTAAAAAAATCTCCAAATTTAGAGGAGAATTTATAAATAATATAAAACATTGCAATATAATAACTGCTAGATTAGATTCAAAATCAATTAAAAGATTAATTGAATATCCAGAAGTTGAATATATTTGCTTTGATGAGTACTTATTTTTATGCGGTATTAGTGTTGCCACTGCCAATAAGGTTAAAATTTCTAGCAAAAGTAAATTAAATGGAACTGGGGTTACTATTGCAATTATAGATAGTGGCGTTTATCCTCATCCTGATTTAATATCTCCATCTAATAGGATCACTAAATTTGTGGATCTATTACATGGTCTCTCTTACCCATATGATGATAATGGCCATGGAACTTCAATAGCTGGAGTTATAGTTGGGAATGGTGAAAAGTCTAATGGGCTTTACAAGGGTGTAGCAACTAAATCAAACATTCACTCTTATAAGGCCTTTGATAAAAGTGGTAAAGGATATTTTTCGGATATTCTTTTTTCTATAGATATGATAGTAAATGATAATGTTAATAATGAAGTTAAAGTTATTTGTATGCCTTTTGAAATGCTTCACTTTAATAATTTTCTCCAAAAATGTTTTTATAAGCTAATAAATCTAGCTTATGAAGATAATATTACTTGTATAATTCCAAGTGGAAGCAATAAAAATTATGAAGGATCTATTACAGGAGTAGCCCTATGCCCTAATTGTATTACTGTATCAGGTTATGATTCTACATCCGGTATTAAACCTTATTGTTATTCTTCTGCTGGAAACCTACGAAATGATAGTAAACCAAATTTAACAGCTGCCTGTGTAGATATAGTATCTTTAAATTCAAATATAAGTTATATATCTGAAAGAGATGGAATTAAGCTTTATCCTAAAAAATTAGATAGTTCTTACAAGGCATTTACAGGTACCTCTCTATCTGCAGCCTATGTATCTGGAATTTGTGCCTTACTTTATGAATATGATAATTCCTTAACTCCAAAGGATATTTCTTCACTTTTAAAACTTTCTTGTGAACCTCTAGATATCCCTGCTAATCTACAAGGAAATGGTAAGGTTAATATTAATAATATAATAAAATGAAAGGTACTGTAGATAGCGCCTTTCATTTTATATATAAGTATTATTGTATTATATATCCAGAGGGATCTACCGGATTATTACTTACTCTTAATTCAAAGTGTAAGTGAGGCCCCGTACTAAATCCTGTATTGCCTAAAGCCCCAATAATATCACCTTTCTTAACTAAATCTCCTACTTTTGCATATAAATTATCCAAATGACCATAATATGTAGTCATATCATTATCATGCTTAACTATTATTAAATTACCATAGCCGCCATCATTAAATTCTGCATATGTAACTTCACCATCTAACGCCACTAAAACATCGTCACCTATTGTTCCTCCAATGTCTATTCCCTTGTGAAAAGAGTTCCACCTTTCACCATATCCAGAAGTTAAATATCCACCTCTTGTTGGCGCATTTAAAAAGGCTATTCCATAATCATAAGGGTTTTTAGTTCCCCTATAAACCTTTTTGCTAATTTCTTCTTTAATTATATTATCCTTTATAATATTTGTTAAAGTTATTTCTCCATTTTTACTCATCACTTCAACAATCTGCTTTCTTAATCCCGTTTCACCTTCAACAACCTTACTTTCCCCGACAAACATTTCTTCTGTTGGAATGATAACTGTGCTAGGCTTTATCTCTATATCATTTTCTTCAATATATTTTATATTAAATCTTAACTCATCTGGGTAATCTTTTGATATATTGTATATCTTATTTGCAATAGCTTCTTCTGTTTCAAAAAACTCATAAGAAATTTTATTTTTCTCTAATTTAAAATCTCCTTCAACATCAAAAGATAATACTAACGAATCACTTATATTTAACTTTTTTAAGTGCTTCTTTAAAATTAAATCTTTTATATTTTTTAAATTTGAATCTATCGAGATATAACCTACTACCTTTTCTGCAAATTTTACTTCATAAGCATTTGCCTTTCCAGTTATTACTTCGTAAATATTATCAAATAAAGTATTTGTATTAACAATTTTATAATTATTGTTTTTTTCATTTGTATTATTTACTTTAGCGTTAACTTCCTTTTGGTTAAAATTTAATATAACCCCAACTACTAATATTAATAGTATAATCTTTTTAATTATACTATCTGATTTTGACCTTTTGCTCATATAAACTCCTTCCAC
Organism: Clostridium sp.; assembly: GCA_029257045.1. Classification (GTDB taxonomy): domain Bacteria; phylum Bacillota; class Clostridia; order Clostridiales; family Clostridiaceae; genus Clostridium. The sequence continues at coordinate 2,532 of JARIDB010000071.1, read as the reverse complement.
TTTAATAAGTTTAAGCATACAACTAACATTTTAACCATAAATAGAAATATTATTCCTTTTTATAGTTTATTGTTATGTTGAGGCTACCCTATTACTTTGCTATAATTAGATTATGATTAATATTATAAAAACTTATCCATAGGATAAGGTTATTATAATTCCCTAAATAATAAAGAAAGGTAGATGAACTTATGAGCACTTTTATGCTTAAATCAAAGCCTTTAAAATATACTTCTCTTAGTAATGTATTTATTGAAAGATATATGCCTAAAGCTAGAGGAGAATTTATTAAAGTCTATATTTTAATGCTTAAATATAATCTAAGCGGTGAAATAGGTGTTAATGCTTCTATAATAGCTAATACTCTAAACCTACTAGAGTCTGATATTTTAAATGCATTAAACTATTGGAATGATGAAGGAGTTATGCGTTTAAAACCTATTGATAAAATGGGTAATTACGATATAGAATTTGTAGACTTATCTAAGGAAGTAACTTCACAAAATAGAAATGAAATAAATTTACTTGCAGAATTATCTGATGAGGGCAATAAGGGAATGATAAAAGATATAGAGCGTCTTATGGGTAGACCTGTATCTCCAACTGAAATAACTACCTTTATACAATGGAAACAGGATTATGATTTTTCTCCTGAACTTATATTAATACTTATTGAATATTGCTCTTCAAAGGGAAAAACTAACCAAAGATATATTGAAAAAGTTGCTTTAGCTTGGAAAGACATGAATATTAAAACTATTGATGATGCTCAAAGCTATATAAGAAAAACTGAAGATAAATGGGGAACATATAGGGAAATCCTAAAATTCCTAGGAATTAGAAACACCGATATAATGAAACCTCAAGAAGATATGTTAGAAAAATGGACTACTGTTTATAACTTCTCCTTAGATGTTATAAAGAAGGCCTGTGATATTTGTTTCCAAAGGCTTAACAGAGCAGATTTTAAATATATAGATGGTATCTTATCTAGTTGGAATAAAGATAATTTAAAAACTTTAAGTGCCATAGAAGAAAAGGACAATGCTTATAAAAACTCCACAGCTAAGAAAACCTATAATAATTCTAATTCTAATAATTATAGCAAACCTAAATTAAAATTTGATAATTTTAAAGGTCGTGATTATGATTATGATGCTTTAGAAAAGAAACTGTTAGGATGGGATACTGATGATTAAAGGTTATGAAAAAGATTTATCTTTATTATATGAAAACATAAGAATGGAAGAAAAGAAAGCTTTTGAAAATAGAAAAAAAGAAATTCAAGAAAGATATCCTAATATCATAGAATTAGACAATTTAATTCAAAAAAGATCTTTAAACCTTACCCTATCTATTTTAAAGGGCTTAGATGAAAAAGATCTTACTACCATTAAAGATGGAATAACAGATCTTAGGTATAAAAAGTATGAGTCTTTAGTATCACAAGGATATGATCCTGAATACTTAACGCTTCATTATAGGTGTTCCAAATGTAAGGATGAAGGTTATATAGGAACTAAAAAATGCTCATGCTATAAGAAAAAGTTAGTTAGTCTTTATTATAAGGATTCGGATCTTCAAGAAATATTAAAAGAAAATAATTTTAAAAACCTTGATATTTCCTTATTTCCAAATACCAAGATAAGTGATGATAAATTCACTCCAAGAAAAAATGTAGAAGGAATAATTAAGTACTTACAAGATTATTTTATTCCAAACTTTAATAAAATTGAAGATAACCTTTTGTTTTACGGGGATTCTGGTACAGGAAAAACCTTCCTAAGTTGTTGTATTGCAAAAGAACTTTTAGATAATGGTTATCTTGTAGTTTATAGAACTATTGATGAGTTAATTAAAAACTTAAAGGAAGTTAAGTTTAATAATAATTACGAGTTAGAAGAGTTTTTAATTAATTGTGATTTTCTTATAATTGATGATTTAGGTGCTGAACAAATAACAGACTTTTCAACAACTGAATTCTTTAATTTACTTAATAAAAAATTATTAAAGAAAAAGAAAATACTAATATCAACTAACTTAACTCCTTTTGATATTAGTAAAACATACACTGAAAGAATTTCATCAAGACTTTTAGGGAATTTTAAACTTTATAAGTTCTATTCAGAAGATATTAGGATAAAAATAAATTTAAGAAATAGATAATAAAATGATAGGCTTTGCCTATCATTTTTAATTTAATTTAAAACACAAAAAAAGCTTTAGATTTACTAAAGCTTTTGGAGCTGGCAATAGGAATCGAACCTACAACCTGCTGATTACAAGTCAGCTGCTCTACCGTTGAGCCATGCCAGCTTAAAAATGGCGATTCAGAAGGGGCTCGAACCCTCGACCTCCGGCGTGACAGGCCGGCACTCTAACCAACTGAGCTACTGAACCAAATTTGGTGGAAACAACAGGGATCGAACCTGTGACCCTCTGCTTGTAAGGCAGATGCTCTCCCAGCTGAGCTATGCTTCCATATTGGTGACTCCTAGGGGAATCGAACCCCTGATACCACCGTGAAAGGGT
>JARIDB010000010.1 GCA_029257045.1 Clostridium sp. | reverse complement strand
ATTTTTATAATACAAAAAGATTACAGAAAAAGTTAAAAAGTATGACTCCTTTGGAATATCGAAGTCATACTTTACCAACATAAATTTTTATTATTTACCCTGTCTACTTGACAGGGGGCAGTTCATTTGCCTAGTCTTTTGTTTTTAAATAATTATATTATATAATTATTGTTGTATTTTTAATAAGAAAGAAGATAAATAATTTAAAAAATAAATATTTTTATATAATGCTTTAGGAGATAGAATAAAATATAAAATGGCTATTGACATTCAATATCAATTGATTATAATTATATATATAGGAAAGTAATGTAAGGGGGATGAAGGATATGACAGTCTTTAATTTAAAGGTTGGAGAAACTGGTACTATTAATGAAATACTAGGAGATTCAAAATTAGCGAAAAGACTATTAGCCTTAGGTTGTGTAAAGGGGACACAGGTTAAGATGAAAATGATAGCTCCACTTGGGGATCCAATGTTAATAAATTTTAGAGGTTTTGATTTAGCAATTAGAAAAAATGATGCTAAAAACATATATTTAATTAAATAAGGAGTGGAGAATATGATAAATGCAGCATTAATAGGTAATCCTAATACAGGAAAAACTACAGTATTCAATGCTCTTACAGGAGCAAAACAATATGTAGGTAACTGGCCTGGGGTTACTATTGATAAGAAATATGGATTTTTAAATAATGAAATTAAAATTATAGATTTACCTGGTATTTATGCCATGGATACTTATTCAAACGAAGAAAGAGTTTCAAGAGAATTCTTAGAAAATGATGATGTAGATGTAATTATAAATGTTGTTGATTCAACAAACCTATCAAGAAACCTTTATTTAACTACTCAGTTAATGAAATTTAATAAACCAATAATACTTTTATTAAATATGATGGATATAGCTAAAAAAAGAGGTATGGATATTGATTGCAATAAGCTATCAAAGGAACTTGGAGTCACAGTACTTCCTATATCAGCTAAAAATGAAGAAGGTTTAGGTAATATAGAACAAGCTATTAAAGATAACAAAGGAATTATACAAAATTTTAAAATTAATTTTAAAACTGAAAAAGAAACTTACAATTATTTAGATAAGGTTATTGAAAATAGTTTGAAAAGTGGGGAAAAGTCAAAATATATTGGTGAAAAAATAGACAAAGTTGTTTTACATCCAGTACTTGCTTATCCAGCTTTTTTACTTGCTTTATTTATAATATTTAAATTTACATTTAGTTGGTTTGGACAACCTTTAGCAGATGGATTAGATGCATTTGTTGCAGATACATTTACACCATTTGTAGCAGGATTTTTAGAAAACTCATCACCTTGGTTCCAATCATTAATCCTTGATGGGGTTATTGCTGGAGTTGGTGGAGTTATAGTATTCTTCCCAATAGTATTTGCTTTATTCTTAGGAATATCTGTATTAGAAGATAGTGGATATATGTCAAGAGTTGCGTTTTTAATGGATAGGATAATGAGAAAGATAGGATTATCAGGAAAGGCATTTATTCCAATAATAATGGGATTTGGATGTTCTGCACCAGCTATTATGGCAACGAGAACCCTTGAAAGTGAAAAAGATAGAAAAATGACAGCACTATTAGCACCTTTAGTATCCTGTGGGGCTAGGCTTCCAGTTTATGCTTTATTTGCTCAAATATTCTTCAAAAGAAATCAAGAGTTTGTAGTTATGGGATTATATTTACTTGGAATTGTAATAGCAATCTTAGTTGGATTATTATTTAAAAAGACATTATTTAAAAAGGATGAAGAGCCTTTTATATTAGAATTACCTGAATATAAATTACCTAGCTTTAAGAGTATTTTATTAAATGCCTGGGAGAAATCTAAAGGATTTATAGTTAGAGCAGGAACATTAATATTTGGAGTATCAATATTTATATGGGCCTTAACATTCTTTAATATGAATGGATTTACAGAGAACATAGATGAAAGTTTCTTAGCAAGGTTAGGTGGAGTTGTAGGCCCTATATTTGCACCGCTTGGCTTTGGTGATTGGAGAGGTGGAGTTTCAATAATAACAGGACTTGCAGCAAAAGAAGTTATTATAGGAACTATGGAGATAGTTTATGGAGATTTAGCAACTGTTTTACCAACAATGTTTACATCAATTACAGCATTAACATTCTTAATATTTGTATCTTTATATACACCATGCTTTGCAGTTATAGGAACTATGAAAAAGGAATATGGAAATAAAATGATGTGGGGATCTGTAATTTATCAATTTATTTTAGCTTGGGTAGTAGCTTACTTATTTAAGTTTGTGGCAACACTATTTACAGGAGGAGTTACTGGAGTTTATGCACTTCAATTTGCATTATTCTTAGGAATAGTGATAATATCAATACTTGCTTTATTAAGATACTTTAATAAGTATGAAGATGTACCAGCAGCAGCTCATTTAACTAAATAAATATAAGATAAATTGACATAAGAAATGACAGAATAATATTATATGTAACAAAAATAGGATAATATGAAAAGTATTATCCTATTTTTTTAAGTATAAGTAAGAAATTAAGTCGTTTTTAGGAGATAACAGAATGAGTTTATTAAAAAAATATATTTATATAACTATAGGTTTAATAGCTTTTATATTAGGTGCTATAGGGGTAGTCTTACCTATACTTCCAACAACGCCTTTTCTATTATTAGCTTCCTATTGCTTTGCAAGAGGATCTGAAAGGTTTAATATATGGTTTATTAACACAAAAATATACAAGCAACATTTAGAATCCTTTATTCAGGATAAAGCAATGACATTAAAGGAGAAGGTATTTTTATTAGCCCTTGCAGATATTATGTTAGCTTTTCCATTTGTAAAGTTAAATAATTTATATATGAGAATATTTATTGGAATAATAGTAGCTTTTAAATATTATTATTTTATTTTTAAAATAAGGACAACTACTAAAAAAGAAAAAGGTATTTTAAGTTTAAGAAAGTAATTTAGATTAAAAGGTATAATCAATTAAATAGGAATCTAAATTCATAAAACAAGTAACCTTTTGTGACTTTGTTACGGTACTTTATTAAGATTTTGTATATAGTAATATTATAAGATTAAACCATAGGAGGTTTTTAAAATGAGTAAAAATAAAATTAAGGTATATTCAACAAATTCATGTCCATGGTGCGTAAAAGCAAAGAATTATTTAAAAACTAATAATTTTGAATATGAAGAATTTAACGTTGGAGTAGACCAAGAAGCAGCTAGAGAAATGATAGAAAAAAGCGGACAAAGAGGTGTTCCAGTTATAGACATAGATGGAAGTGTAATTGTTGGCTTTGATAAAAATATGATAGATAGAATTTTAGGAATATAATTTCATCCTTGGCATTGAACACTTAATGAAGTTGAGCGTAGTGATAACTGAGTTTAGTGTGAAAGCCCATCTACCAAACACAGAGCGGTAGATGTTCCATCAGTTAATAGTGAAGATATAATGGTTTGCAATGATTCGGAGCGTAGCGAGGTCATAAGCAAACTATCATATCTTCACCTTTTTTATTTTATAGGACATTATAAAGTTTGGGGATAGAAAGAATAAAAATTATTATATATTCATATTTTTCATATAATTATTTTAAAATTGTGTGATAATCATGTAAATGTTCGATATATAAGTTATAATAATTAAATAGTAGTTAAATGAGAGGTAAATAGATGGATATAAAATCAGAAGTTTTAAATTCCTATCCCTTTTTAAAGGATTTAGATCAAGATATATTAAACAAGTTATTTAGTAGGTTAATAGTAAATAATTATGAAATAGGAAATAGTGTTTTTAGAAGTAGACAAAGCTGTATAGGATTATCTTTAATTCTTTCCGGTCAAATAAGAGTATATAAACTTGGGGATGATGGAAAAGAAATAACTCTTTATAGGTTAAGAAAAGGTGATAATTGTTTTAATACTATTTTATGCGCTTTAACAGAATCAGAGGAAAGTTCATTTTCAGAAATAGAAGAAAATGCAAGCATAGCATTAATTCCTATGGACTTTTTTAAAAAGCATTTATTAGATAATCCAAGTTTCTTAAAATATATTTTTAAAAATCTATATAATAAATTTGAAAATGTAGTAGAAGGATTAGAAAAGGTAACATTTGATAGTATTGAAAATAGATTAATAAATTACTTCAAAGATAATCTGAGGAAAAACCAAGAGAATAAAATAATATACACAACCCATGAAAAGATAGCAGCAGATATAGGATCATCAAGAGAGGTTGTAAGCCGTAGTTTAAAATCATTAGAAAAGAGAGGTATTGTTGAACTTGGAAGAGGGAAAATTAAAATTTTAAAAAGTAATATATAATTATTTTGAAAGTCTGTAAGGATTTTATATTTTCAATCAAAGATGAACCCCATACAAATAAGATTGTATGGGGTTCATCTTTGATTTATATAATATATAGATATATAAAATCCTAATCTATATATATGGGATATTTATATTTGCATGATTTTAAATTGATTTTATATCTTAGAGATTATATTAGATATGGAATCATCTAATTTTTCTAAATTTGTAGTTTGGATATCCATATTAGCAGCAATTTCTTCGCATAAAGCGGTATGTTCTTGTGAAAGGCTTGTAATGTTTTGCATTATGGATAAAACATTATCTTTTTCAGAAGAAGCTACTGTTAAGTTTTCTATACAGCTATCTATCTCGGTAACAGCTTCACTTATTGAAGATTTTATGTTTGTAAAGCCACCTTTTGTACCAATTAAAGTTTTTTGTTGGTACTCTATAGCAGAGTTACCGGCTTCCATCGCCGTTGAAGTGTCTAAAATATCACTTTTTATGTCATCTAATATTTTAGTTATGCTTTCAACTGATTGTTTTGAGTTTTCAGCAAGTTTTCTAACTTCACCAGCAACTACAGAAAAACCTCTACCAGCTTCTCCAGCCCTAGCAGCTTCTATTGCAGCATTTAATGAAAGCAAGTTAGTCTGGCTAGCTATTTGGCTTATTGAGTCTGTAATTGTATTTACAGATTCAAGTTTAGAAACTAATGAGTTAACAGTTTTGCTAACCATTGTAAAAGCTGTTTCTAAAGATTTTAATGATGAATCTAAATCAGTAAAAGTATTTAAACCTTTATCAGCAGCTGTGTCAGTATCTAAAACAGTTATTTGAACATTTGTAATGTTATAAGCTAATTGCTCCATACGATTATTAAAGTTATCTAAAATATTACTTACATTACTTAGTTCTTCAGACTGAGTAAATGTAGCGGTATTAAGATTTGATAAAGAATTGTTTACATCTTGAATTGCTCCAGATATATTTGAACTATTATCACTTAATATTTGCATTTGATTTTTAAATCTTTCTTTAACATCATTATCGTAATAATTATTTGTTATTATGGATTCTGAGTCTTTTTCTACATTAGTAGTTTCAGTAATAGTTTTGTTATTTTTGTTTTTTAATTTAGAAAATAAAGCCATTGTTAGTACCCCCTAATTTTATCATTTCCATTACGAGACATTTCTTTAACCTTTTGATCAGCACCAATAGAAACAATTACTTCTGAAAACCATCTTGAAGCAGTAGCATCTTGACCTATTCGCCTATTAAGTTCTCCGATTAAAAACATAAGTGAAAATTTATCTAATCCATAAATCGGAAGACTTTCATTTAAGTAAGCTTCATTAAAAGCTGACAATGCTTGAGTAATATAATTAATTTCATTTACTTCATCTTCAAGTAGCCTATACATCCAAGCAATTCTTAAACAAATTATAGCTTTAGTGCCAAAGTTAGCTTCTGCCATAATAGAATTAACTAATGCTAACTTATATCTTTCTATTGCTATATTTTCGGTAAAAGGAAGATTATAGTCTCTATTAACCCATTTAGAAGAAATTCTTTCTTTAACAAGTATTTTTTGATGAGTTTTTATTTTTTTAAAATCTGTTCTTAAAGCTGCATATCCACAGCTAGGACATAAGCATACTTCATAAAAATATGGGTTTTCAATATTATATCTAATAAGAAAATCTGAATCTTTTGAAGCTATTCTTGGTACTTTTGCCTTTATAGTTGCAGTTTCAAAACAGTTTTCACAAACGGGACAAGTAAGATTTTTAAAAAAGATATTTTTTAATTCATCTACATTATCGTTTATATCTATATTATCTTTAGTATGTGTATTATTTATCATCAGTTTCACCTCAACACTTAATATATGTCTAATTATAGCATATTATAAAAAAAATGTAGATATTTATATAATATTTAATAGATTAGAATTCTAATTTAGATTACACATTTGAATATTTTTGATATAATAATTAGGTAAGTTTAAAGAGGGTGATAGATATGTCAAATCAAAACTGGAAAAGATTCTTCATGCCATATGAACAGGCTGTAGATGAATTGAAGGTAAAATTAAAAAACATTAGAAAAGAATATAGGAAGAAAAATGAATATTCTCCCATTGAATTTGTTACTGGAAGAGTTAAAGAACTATCAAGTCTCCTAGAGAAAGCAAATAAATTTGGTATACCTATGAGTAGATTAGAATATGAGATTGAAGATATTTCTGGTATAAGGGTTATGTGTCAATTTGTTGATGACATAGATAAGGTTGTTGAAATCCTAAGGGGTAGAAGAGATATGCAAATTCTTTATGAAAAAGACTATGTTAGAGGTGTTAAAGAAAGTGGATATAGAAGCTATCATATGATAATAAAATATCCTGTGAATATGGCAGAAGGGCAGAAGGTAATTTTAGCAGAGTTTCAAATAAGAACTTTATCAATGAACTTTTGGGCAACTATAGAGCATTCATTAAATTATAAATATAAGAAACAGTTACCAGAGCATGTACAAGTAAAGCTTAAGCAGGCAGCAGATGCAGCTTTTGAATTAGATGAACTTATGCTAGATATAAAAGATGAAATTAAAGATGCACAAAAGCTATTTGAAATTAAATCAGATATTATTTCAAATATAATGGATAATCTTTTAATATTAAACAACTTAGGCAAAGCGTCAGAAGCTAACAGATATGAAAATCATTTAAATAAGCTTGTAGAAGATGGCGAAGTATATGAGCTTAATAAGCTTTTAGAAACTGTAAGAAGAGATGTAAATAAGTATAGAGACTAGTGTATTTATAAATTATAAATTAGAGGACTATTTCGTAATAATATTATGAAATAGTCTTTTTATATTTGCTATGGTAAAAGTACTATTTAATAGATACAAGGAAAATTAGTAATTTTAAAATATAGAAATATAGGAAGATTACATATAAAAAAGAAAAGTTTATACAATTGTATTGACAATGATAATCTTTATCATTTATAATAAGGTCAGTTGATAGGGATTATCAAGTAGTGGGAGTGAGTATATGCCTAAGAAGTGGTTATGGATTATTACAATTATATTATCGGTAGTTTCACTTTTTGTTGGAGTTTCCAATATAACAATATTCAATATGGGAGCAGAGCAAATTGAAATTATGTTAATAAGCAGAGTTCCACGTCTTTTAAGTATATTAGTAGCTGGAGTCGGAATGAGTATCAGTGGTGTTATTATGCAACAGATTAGTAATAATAAGTTTGTATCACCATCAACAGCAGCAACTGTAGACTCAGCAAAACTTGGAGTTTTAGTATCTATATTATTATTTCCATCTGTAACTATTATACAAAAGATGTCATTATCCTTTATATTTTCATTATTAGGAACATTTATATTTATGAAAATATTAAAAAAGGTTAAAGTTAAAGATATTATTTTCATTCCACTTGTTGGAATAATGCTTGGAAATGTTATAGGTTCCATTACTGATTTCTTTGCTTATAAAAATGATTTAACACAAAACATTGGATCTTTCCTTCAAGGAAGTTTCTCAAACATATTAAAAGGGAATTATGAAATGCTTTATTTAAGTATTCCATTAATGATAATAGCATTTTTGTATGTACATAAGTTTACGTTAGCAGGCATGGGTGAAGAAATGTCTGTAAGCCTAGGTCTAAATTATAAAAAAGTAACAAACTTAGGAATTATTATAGTTGCTTTAATATCAGCTTTAGTAGTAATAACAGTTGGTAATATACCTTTTGTTGGCTTAGTTATTCCTAATATAGTATCTATTTGGAAAGGGGACAACTTAAAAAAGAATATGCCGATAGTTGGACTTTTAGGAGCAAGCTTTCTGTTATTCTCAGATATAATAAGTCGTCTTTTAATATTCCCATATGAAATACCTATTGATTTAACAGTAGGAGTTATAGGCGGGGCAATATTCCTTTACCTGATATTTAGGAGGAATAAATAATGGTTAATAGAAAAAGAAGAATTACAATACTACTGGCTATAGCTTTTATATTTATAACACTTTTCTTAGTATGGGGATTAAATACAAATAATTATGAATATAATTTATCTCTTAGAATACCTAAGGTTATGGGGATAATAATTGCTGGAGCAGCAATAGCTACTGCATCAATATTATTCCAAAGCATTACTCAAAACAGAATTATAACACCTAGCATAATAGGTTTAGATTCATTATATAGTGCGGTTCAAACCTTTGTGGTATTTACATTTGGAGCAAGCTCCATATTTATGACTAGCAAACCAATAAATTTCCTAGTTACAAGTATAATTATGATTAGTCTTTCAATGATTTTATTTAAGGTTGTTTTAAAGAAAAGTAATAACAATATATTCTTTCTACTTTTAGTAGGTACAGTTATAGGAACAGTATTTAAAAGTTTATCTAGCTTTATGCAGGTTTTAATAGATCCAAATGAATTTGATAAACTTCTAAGTAAATTATATGCTTCCTTTAATATTGTAAATACACAAATACTATTTTTAGCAATAATAATTATAGTAATAGTGTTTGCCTTTATCTATGATGATTTGAAAAAACTTGATGTTGTGGCACTAGGAAGGGATGAAGCAATAAACCTTGGAATTAATTATGATAAGTTCACTAAAAAGATATTAGTTATAGTAGCTATTTTAGTTTCTATATCAACAGCTTTAGTTGGACCTATAACATTCCTTGGAATATTAGTTGTAAATTTAACATTTGCAATTATAAATAGTTATAAACATACTGAATTAATTACAGTGGCTATATTAATAAGTATTATAGCTTTGGTTGGAGGGCAATTCTTTGTTGAGAGAGTATTTAACTTTAGTACAACAATAAGCATAATAATTAATTTTATAGGTGGAATTTACTTTATAAGATTATTACTTAAGGAGGGGAAACTATGATAGAAATTAAAAATTTAAGTAAGAGTTATAATGGAAAAAAAGTTGTGAAGGATGTTTCCTTCAATATTGAAAAAGGTAAGATAACTTCCTTTATTGGGCCTAATGGAGCTGGAAAAAGTACTGTATTATCGATGATAGCAAGACTTTTAGATATAGATTCAGGTGAAGTTATAATAGATGGAAAAAATATAAATTCATGGGATAATAAAGAGTTATCTAAAAAGATATCAATATTAAAGCAAAGTAATAATATAAGTGTAAGGCTTACAATTAAAGATTTAGTTTCTTTTGGAAGATTCCCTTACTGTGAAGGAAGACTTAAAACTGAAGATGAAGATTATGTTAGTGAAGCTCTTGAATATATGAAACTTACAAATATTCAGGATAAGTATCTTGATGAGTTAAGTGGAGGACAAAGACAAAGAGCATTTATAGCAATGATAATAGCTCAGAACACTGATTACATAATGCTTGATGAACCATTAAATAATTTAGATATGAATCATTCTGTTGAAATGATGAAGCTTTTAAGGAGAATGGTTGATGATCTTGGAAAGACAATTATTATTGTAATTCATGATATTAACTTTGCATCTTGTTATTCAGATAATATAGTAGCTTTAAGAAATGGCGAATTATTAATGGATAAGAGTTGTGATGAAATGATAACTGAAAAAAATTTAATTAAGCTTTATGATATGAAATTTAATATTCAACAAGTAAATGACAAAAAGATATGTGTATATTTTTAAATTACAAAATAGTTGTGAAAAAGATAATATAAAGTTTGAATTTTAAGATAAGAAAAAATAAATATTTGAAATATGATGGAGGAAAATAAAATGAAAAAGAAGACAGGAATTATAGTAGGAATTATAGTATTAATAATAGTAGCTTTAGGCATATATACATCAAAGGATGGAAGTAAGGTTGAAGACAATAAAGGAAAAACTATTACTGTAACTGATAGAAAGGGAGACGTTACTGTACCATATAAACCTGAAAGAGTAGTAGTTTTAGACTATGCTTCAATAGATATAATGAATGAAATGGGAGTTGAACCAATTGCACTTCCAAAGAAATCATTACCATCATACTTAGAAAAATATAAAGGCGAAAAGTACATAGATTTAGGTTCATTAAAAGAATTTGATATGGAAAAAATTAATGAAGTTAAACCAGATTTAATAATAATAGAAGGAAGACAAGAGGATGCTTACGATGAATTATCTAAAATAGCTCCAGTTGTTTTCTTAGGAACTCAAAATAATGATCATTTTGCTTCCCTTGAAAAAAACTTAGATGTATTAGGAAAAGTATTTGGACAAGAAAGTTTAGCAAAAGAAAAACTAGGTACAATAAATAATAGGGTAACAGCAATTAAAAACAAGGTTATAGAAGATAAAAGCACAGCTTTAGTATCTATGGTATCAGAAGGAGCTAATAGCGTTTTTGGTGCAGGATCAAGATATGGAATGGTATTTAATGAGTTTGGATTTACTCCAGCTGATGAAAATATTGAAGTATCAGGACATGGACAAAATGTTTCAAATGAATACTTAAAAGAAAAAGATGCAAGGTACTTATTTGTTATAGATAGGGGAGCTGTTGTTGGAGGTACTACACAAAGTGCAAAAGATGTTATTGAAAATGAGTTAGTTAAAACTACAACAGCCTACAAGGAAGGAAATATAATTTATGTTAATCCTCAAGCTTGGTATGTTGGAGGAGCAGGGTTACAATCTACAGATGTAATAATAAGTGAAATTGAAGAAGCTATAAAATAGCTTATCAATATATAATTTGTATTTGATCTATATTTGATCTATATTTAATAAAAGTCTCTCTGATAGAATAAAGAGATAAGAAAGTCTATATATACTTTCTTATCTCTTTTTAATTTTTTTAAAAAAAGTCTTTACAACTAATAATAACTATTATATAATAATAAATGTAGACGAGAGATACACAGTTTACAAATTATAAAGACTTAAGAATAAATCGTTAAAAGAGTAAATAAAGATATTAAATATGAAAAAATATTAGGAGGAATAAATTATGAAAAAATTTGTTTGTACAGTATGTGGATATGTATATGAAGGGGAAACTGCACCAGCAGAATGTCCAGTTTGTCACGTTGGAGCTGATAAGTTCATGGAACAATCAGGAGAATTACAATGGGCTGATGAACATAGAGTTGGATTAGCTAAAGATGTAGATCCAAGAATTATGGATGGATTACAAGCAAACTTTATAGGTGAATGTACTGAAGTTGGAA
>JARIDB010000057.1 GCA_029257045.1 Clostridium sp. | reverse complement strand
AATAATATTTAATAATTTTTCTTTAGTTTTAGATCTTAATATTTGATGTGGCTTCCTCCAGGTCCCTTCATAATGGTGAATTGTATATGTGTTTTCTGTGATTTTAGGTTCCTCCCAGGCATGTCTTTTAGGATAAAAGTATTCTTTAGGATATATAGCTACATCATTATAAAAATAAGAAATGCTATCTTCAGGCTTTATATATCCTAATTTTGTTGCAACATTTGTAATGTGTATTGGAATTGCAAGATCTTGAAGCCTCTCTTTATAATCTAAATAATTTAAATTGCTATAGTATTTTAAAACTTCTTCTAAAAACTTATCTTCCTTTTTACAACCCCAAATAGCAAGGTTTATTTGCTCATCTTCAAGCCCTCCAAAGCAATTATTATCTAATAAGTCATCTAATGGTTTTAAAACTTCAATATCAGTATCTAAATATATACCACCATAATTGTATAGTACCCAAAGCCTACAATAATCTGATACAAAGGCCCATTTTTTATCTTTGTAAGCTTCTTTAGTAAAACTACACATATTTATATCAAAACTTTCTTCATTCCACTCTATTATCTTGTAACCTTTAAGATATTTAACCCATGTATTTATGCATTTATTTACTATATTAGGCTTTTTATTTTTCCCAAACCAGCAGTAGTGTATAACTTTTTCTATCATATCAGAAAACTATACCTCCTTATTTAAGTTCTAGTTAATATTCACTTACCTTAATATCTAATTACTATCTAATTTAATTATTTTATAATTCTCAATATCTATCATCTTAGCTATTTCTATATCCTTTTCTGTTGGATAAAATCCATTTGTACCATTAGATGGGGTAAAGGTAAGTTCGCTAAAGTATAACTTGTCCTCTGCGGAATTAATGTCTACTCTTACATAAGTAAATCCTTCAGATAAGCTTTCTCCAAGTTCTATTAATTTTTCCAAGTTTTCAGGCTTTTCTATATACTCCATCTTATTATCTGATTTCTTTTTCCTAAATTCCGCTTCAGACCAATCCGGATAATAATAATTTTGTTTGTTTCCATTAAATCTTTCTGTATGAACTTCTATAAATTTAACCTTTCCTTCAAAACAATGTAACTTATATTCTAGTAAAAACCCTTTGTTATTTTCTAAATATTCTTCACAAATTATTCTGTTGTTCACATATTTATATTGAGGTTCTTTTGTGTATTTATAGTAGTTTTCCTTCATTAACTTTCTAAATTTTTTATTAACTAAATTTTTATCTAAAGAGGACTTATCTTTACAGATTATATTTCCACCAGCACCATTATTCATTTTCAAAACAAATTTTTCTGGCAATTCATCATAATTTATTTCACTAACATCTTTATATATCTTATATAATTTAGGTAAATATTCCTCCCCTATTTTTTCTTTAATGTACTTTCTCACTAAATATTTATCAACAAAGGTGGTGGCTCTTTCAACTTGTCCATATAGTTTTATCCACTGTATTTTTTCATAGTAATATTTGGGTTTTTTTAAATTTAGTATTCTACCATGACACCTTAAATTATCTATATGCACA
>JARIDB010000063.1 GCA_029257045.1 Clostridium sp. | reverse complement strand
TTGTTAATATTAGGTAAACCTAATCTATCTATTATTATATATTCATCTGCATAACTTATTTCTGCTGTTTTATCTCTATTAATAAGATTCCCTTCACTTAATGATGCTTTATCATCACTGTATTCATATATTACGGCATCTTCTCCATTTATTTTTATATTATATATATCTGCACTATATCCATTATCCTTTGTAGAAGCAGTTTTTTTATCTATCTCTTCTACTTTTAAGCTTTTAATTATTAAAACTTTAATTAAGCCTGGATAATTTAAATTTTCATCTACAGTTTCATAAGTTAAAGTTCTTAAAAATTTATTGGTTGTTCCTTCTCCTTTATTTTTATAAACAGGTTCAACCCAATATCCTATTAATTTATCTTCATAAGCCAAACCTATTACTTCTTTTATAACATTTTCATCATTTTCAATAGTTACAGAATATAATTCAACTACTTTCCACATATACTCACTAAAATCATATCCATTTTCCTTAGATAACTCATTTCTTTCAAAAAGTAGTTCTCCTATGTTCTCTCCATTCTTTTCTATCTCAAAATTTCTTGGAAGTAATATTGTCCCGCCTATTTGACTATTTGGATGAATACTATAGTCATCTTCTTTAACCTTTTCTATAAATTCTTTATTAGCTTTGCTAGATGTTTTTTCTTTCTTATTATCTTCATTAATTAAAACATCTGTTTCTTCGTACTTTAAGTTCTCATATAACTTTTTTAATTCTTCTATTTCATTTTTGTCTATTTTGTACTGCATTCCATTTATATTCATATATTCTCCTATAAAGCTAATGTCGTAGTTTTCTTCTCCGGATATTGAAATATTAATTTCCCATCCTTTATAAATATTTTCCTTTTTATCTTTTACCTTTATAGAATTAATCTCTTTAATTACTTTATTAATATCTTCTTCTTTGTCTATTACTTTTTGTTTAGGTGGTGATGGTAGTACTTTTATACAAATACTCTCTACCTTATTTTTATCAATTATATTCAAAGTTTTACTATTAACTTTATTAGTTAAGCCTATTATCCCTAGAAGAATAATTACTCCTATTCCAAGAAACAATGTTTTGAATCCAAAGGTTTTATTTTCAGATATATTTTTAATTCTCTCTTTATAACTAAAGAATTTCTTCATAGGTTTTTTCATAGATTTTCTAATTAGGTATATAATTAAAACTAGAAAACTCCCTTCTAGGGTAAGCTTTAGTAACTTATCAAATAATAAAGAATAATCCATTTATTTATCATCCTCCTTTGAACTACTATTAATAATTTCTTTTAATTCATCTATATCCCCTTCTGTAAGTTTTTTTGATTTAACAAAATTCAATAATAAATCACTAAAAGATTCATTGAAAACTCTGTTTATAAAAGACATACTTTCTTCTATAACTGCTTTTTCTTCCTATATTAAGGGATAATAAATATATTCCTTACCATTTCTATTAAATGAAAATTATTTTTATTTAAAAGTCTACTAATTAAACTTTTTATTGTAACTGATTTCCAATCCTTTTTATCCTTTAACTCTTCAATTATTTCATTTGATTTACTTTCTTTTTTATCCCAAATCACTTTCATAACTTCCCATTCTGATTCTTATATTCTAATATCCTTATTAATCTTATCACCTGTATTACCATCTTAGGATTACAAACGTAATCTCTATAATTAAAGTTTACAATTGTAATCCTTTATTGGCAATATCCTCTTTTTATGTTTTATTCTATATATAGCCTTTAAAATTAATAATATGGTATAATATTCATATTAAAAATATATATAAACAAAGGTTACTATGGAGGTTTATTATATGAACAATAAAATTTTGACTATGAAACTATTAAAAGAATATTTAGCAGTTTGCCGATTAGAAAAAGATGATATGATTCCTACTTTTGCAACAAAAGGTGAATTTTTCTCTATAACTAAAACTGAAGATGAACTATCCCTTGTATGTTCTTCAAAGAATATTCCTGAAGGGGTAAAATACGAAAAAGATTGGCGAGCTTTAAAAGTTGAAGGTCCTTTAGATTTTTCTTTAATTGGTATTTTATCTTCTATAAGTAGTATCTTAGCTAAAAACAAAATTAGTATTTTTGCTGTTTCTACTTATGACACTGATTATATTTTAGTTAAGGATAAAGATTTAGATAATGCAATAATTGCTTTAGAAAAGGAAAACTATAATATAATAAAGTAATAAAATTAATTATATAAAAATCAATTAATTTAATATGTAAGTTATTAAAAATAAATAGCATATATGTAATGAGCACATATGCTATTTATTATTTTCTCTATTTTTCTAAAATCCAAATATAGCTGATATTTAAATAACTTTAAAACATTCCAAAGGCTAAAACTAAGGTTCCAAATACTATTGATACCATTGACATAAGTTTAATTAATATATTTATTGATGGTCCTGTTGTATCTTTAAAGGGATCTCCTACTGTATCTCCAACTACAGCTGCCTTATGGCAATCTGAACCTTTTCCACCTAAGACCCCTGACTCAATATATTTCTTAGCATTATCCCAAGCTCCACCTGAATTTGACATCATAATTG
>JARIDB010000116.1 GCA_029257045.1 Clostridium sp. | reverse complement strand
TGAAGAAGGTATTAAAAATAAGGCCATAATATTTAATAATATATCAGGAGTAAAAATTGGATTATTTATTGAAAATTTAAAGAAGTTTAGATTGAACAATGTCTTAAAAGCATCAGTTACAGATACTTCTAAGGAATGGACAATTAATTATTTAATTAAGAATTTAATTGCTGAAAAGATTGCTATGAAGTCAGGAAAAGAATTAGATCACGAAGAGGAGATATAAGAATATTAAAGGGGCTAGTTAAATTGCTAGTCCCTTATTTAACTAGAAAATTTTAATTAGTAGTTTAGTATGATATAATATTGTAAAAAATGGTGGAGGTGAGAAATTGGAATATTTGATTTTATTTTTAGAGGGTATAATAACCTTTATTTCCCCATGTATTTTGCCTATGTTACCTATATATGCAACTTATTTTATTGGAGGAAAAGAAAGAAGTAGAAGAAATGTATTAATTAATTCTATAGGTTTCGTTTTAGGATTTTCTATTATTTTTACTCTTCTTGGAGGTGCAGCAGGAACTTTGGGGATTTATATTAATTCTCATATAAAGACTTTTAATATAATTTCAGGAATAATAATGATAATATTTGGTCTGAATTATATTGGAGTAATAAAATTAAACTTTCTTGAAAGAACTTTTAAGTTAGAAAATAAAGTGGATTTGAATAAATTAAATGTTATATCATCTATTATATTTGGGATTATTTTTGCAGTAGGTTGGACTCCTTGTGTTGGAACTTTTTTAGGATCTGCTCTTATGGTAGCAGCAAATTCCCAGGAAACATTTAAAGGGGTAACTCTATTATTAAGTTACAGTCTAGGTCTTGGAATACCTTTTATTATTTCAGCTTTACTTATTAACAATTTAAAGGGAGCCTTTAAATTTATTAAAAAGAATTATAAAGTAATAAATAATATTTCTGGAACATTGTTAATAATAATAGGTCTATTTATGATAAGTGGATATTTTAATAAGTTTATAAGCCTATTTTCAGTATAGTTAGGAGAAAGTTATGAATAAAAAAATGAAATTTTTATCTTATATAATAATATTAATAATATTTTTTGGGGTTGTAAAGTTTGGATATAGTTATCTTACGGAAGGATATATAGAGAATCCAAATAAGATATCGACAGAAAATAATAAAGATACTTCAAAAGAAAATAAAATAAAAACTTTAAAAAACTTTTCAGTTTACAATGAAGAAAGAGAAAAGGTTGATATAAAAGATTTTCTCCTAGGAAAGCCTTTAATAATAAATTTTTGGGCAAGTTGGTGTCCACCTTGTAAGGAAGAAATGCCTTATTTTAACGATATAAAAAGCGTCTATGGAGATAAAATACAAGTATTAATGGTAAATCTTACAGATGGCCAAAGAGAAACTAGAGAAAAGGCAAGAGCATATATAGATGAGTTTGGGTATGACTTTAATATACTTTACGATGAAGATTTAAATGCTGCAGAAACTTACGCTTTAAATCAAGTTCCAAGAACATTATTTATAGATAAAGAGGGAAATGTGATAAAGGATAAGATTGGTATGATTAGAGAAAATGAATTAAAGGATTATGTAGATAAAATAGTTAATTAATATATATAGAATTCACTAAATATAGGAATCTAAGATTTGAGGAACTAAAAAGCTATTAAATTATAGCTTTTTAGTTTTATTTAAATATAAGTATCTTTAAGAAGAGTAATAAAAACCTTTAATAAGGATAAAACTATAATTATAATACTTGTAAAAGTAAAAAGAAATATGATATAATGAACTTAAGTAATAATAGTTATTAAATAATAATTTATTAAATTATGTTTAGATAGAATAGGAGAATTTTTATATGAGTAATAAAGTGGAGTTAGTATATGATAATAATGAATATAGAGTTTTAATGAATGGATCAGAAGTTTTTAAAGATATAGATATAGAAAATTCTTATGATAAATTTAGAACTATAATAAGAAATAACAAAAGTGCAGAAGCTAGAGCCTGGGAAGATATATTAATTAGATTTGAATCTTTAGGATATAAAGATTTAGATATAAATAAAGAATATAAAACATTAACTTTTGGAGATTTAAAATATTTTTATAATATGGGAAAGTCTTTCTTTATGAAAGACGGAAAAATGATACCTCTAATTGGAGGTTATGAAATATTTAAATTTACATTAAATGTGGTATCTAAAGGTGATATTATCAGAGGAAATGAATTTATTGAATTTTGTAAAGAAGTTGTTTTAAGCGATGTTAATTATAGGCTTACAGATTCAAGTATAATTGTAGCATCAGCAAGCTTTAATTATGGTTCAGCTGAATATAACTTTATAAGTGGTAAAATTAATAAGGGTGCTTCAATAATTGAAGGAAACTTAAAAGAATTTAAGGAATATGTATTTAGCATAATTAAGAAATAAGGGGCTATATCATAATTTTAAATTAGGGGATTGTCTGTGGCAGTCCTTTTTAAATGGAAACTATTGATAAACATAATTATATTGATTTATAATTAGTCTATGATAATTTAAAGTTTGGAGAAACTATAAGTAATTAGTAATTGCAATATAATAATATATTGAGGTGAAAAAGTTGGATTTTGGATATGAAAGTTTTGAATCGGATTTTAATATTTTTAGCAATAAAATATCTTCTCTTATGGAATCTAAAAATAAAGAAGAAATTATAAAGATATTTAAAGAAAAACATAAATCAGAGATAATTGATGAAGTAGATATAGAACATAAAAGAGATGATTTAATTATTTGGAATGCTCTTTTTTCACGAGAGATAATAAGAAATGGTATAAGTAAAAAATATTTGCATACAATTTATAATAAATACTATAGGGCCATAAAAGAAGTAATTAATGTAAGGGTAATGCAAGAATTAGAGATTAAGATTATAAATGAATACTTAGATTTACTTATAAATGATACTGAAATTACAGAAAATTTTATAGTAAATAAGTTATTACAAGCTCTTCATTTGAATATAGAAAATCATACATCTTTAGAAGCTATTTGCAAAAACTTACATATATCTGTAGGGTATGCTTCTGCTTGCTTTAAAAAGAATAAGGGAATATCTATAATGAAATATTTAAGAGTAATTAAAATTGAAAGAGCAAAAATTTTACTTTTAAATAGTGATAAAAGCATATTAGAAATTAGCATATTATTAGGTTTTCATGATCAAAGCCATTTTACAAATACTTTTAAAAAAATAACTTTAATGTCTCCAACAGAATTTAGAAATAAAAATTATATTATATAAAAAGGAGAAATAATATGGGACTTCAATGGAATTTAGAAAAGATATATCCATCTTTTACTTCAAAGGAATTTTTAGAAGATATAAAAAATATAGATTTAGGAATAGATGGTTTAAAAGAGATTTCAAAGAATTTAGGAAAAGTAGAAGATAATAAGATTACCTTTGAAAATATAATTAAGAAAATAGAAAAGTTAAACCTTAAAATTAATAAAGTATATTGTTATACTAATCTTAATTTAAGTACAGATTCAAAAAATAAAGAAGGAAGAAAGTATCTTGATATTATAAATTCAAAATATAGCTCCCTAGCTGAACCTTTAACTAAAATATATAAATGGATAGGCGAGTTGGAAAATATTGAAGAATTAATAAACTCTTCAAAGATAATTAAAACTAATGAATTTTTTGTTAGGGAAATAATTGAAAAGAATAAACATATGCTAAGTGACAAAGAAGAATCAATTATTGCGAAGATGAGAAATACTGGTTCTGATTCATGGCTTAGCTATAAAGACTTGTTAATTTCTACTCATAAGGTTGAAGTTGAAGAAAAAGGCGAAATTAAAGAAGTACCTTTAACTGTAGTTTTAAATATGGCCTATAGTAGTGATGCAGAAATAAGAAAAAAGGCTTATGAAGCTGAAATTAAGTCTTATGCAAAAATAGAAGATGGAATAGCTGCTGCTTTAAATGGTATTAAAGGAGAAGTATTAACTGTTTCTGAGCTTAAAGGATATAAATCACCATTAGATATGACACTTTTAGAATCTAGAATGGATGAGGATATATTAAATGCAATGTTAACAGCTATTAAAGAAAGTTTACCAATCTTTAGAAAATACATGAAAAGAAAAGCTGAACTTTTAGGACATAAAAATGGTTTACCTTTTTATGATATATATGCACCAGTAATAAATAAAGAAATGGCATTTACTTTTGAAGAGGGAAAAGATTTTGTGGAAAAGAATTTTAAAACTTTTAGCAATAACCTTGCAAACTTTGCGAAGAAAGCTTTTGACAATGACTGGATAGATGTTATGCCGAAAGAAGGAAAAGTTGGAGGAGCCTTTTGTGAGAGTATAAAAGATATAGAAGAAAGTAGAATATTATTAAACTATGGTGAGAGCTTTAGTGATGTAGTTACTATGGCCCATGAATTAGGTCATGGTTTCCATGGAGAATGTTTAAAAAATGAAACTATATTAAATTCTGATTATCCAATGACTTTAGCTGAAACTGCTTCAAATTTTTGTGAGATAATAGTTAAAAAAGGTGGAATTAAATCAGGAACTAAAGAAGAAGCTTTTGCTATTTTAGAAGCAGAAATTTCAGATTGTAATCAAGTTATAGTAGATATTTATTCAAGATTTTTATTTGAAAGTGAAGTTTTTAATAA
The DNA here is from genome assembly GCA_029257045.1 of Clostridium sp. Taxonomy (GTDB): domain Bacteria; phylum Bacillota; class Clostridia; order Clostridiales; family Clostridiaceae; genus Clostridium. The sequence goes on along the minus strand of JARIDB010000116.1, from coordinate 83,779 downwards.
GAGAAAAGAAAGTTCTTTATCTGTTGAAGAAATTAAAGAAGCTATGATAAATGCACAAAAAGAAGCTTATGGCGATGGTTTAGATAGTAATTATATGCATCCATATATGTGGACTTGGAAACCTCACTATTATTATTCAACTGCAAACTTCTACAACTTTCCATATGCCTTTGGAAACCTATTTGCTAAAGGATTATATGCTGAATACCTAAAGAAAGGTGATAGCTTCTGTGAAGAATATGAAAAGCTATTAGCTATAACAGGTAAGGAAATGGTTGAAGATGTGACTAAGATAATGAATATAGATGTTCATGATGTTAACTTTTGGAGAAGTTCTTTAAAATTAATTGAAGAAGACATAGAAGAATTTATAAAATTAAGTTATGAAATATAAAAAAATTAGAACTTAAAATATATGAATAGATTGTAAAATAATTATAAAAATTTTATTATTATTAATAATATGTTTTATTTAAATAAATGACTAAGGAAATAGTCTCCAGATATTTCCTTAGTCATTTTTAATAAATATTATAGTTACTCTTTTCCTTTTAAAGTTACTTGAACTATTTCACTTTTACTCCCAAGTCTAATAGGGGGACCGTAGGTACCAAAACCTGAAGATACGATTATGTGATAATCATCTTTATTTAAATATCCATAATCTATTTCATAATATTTTTTTGTTAAAAAGTTTAAAGGTGATATTTGGCCTTTATGTGTATGACCAGATAATTGTAAATCTATTTTTAAATTTAAGCTATCAGTAATGGATCCTGGATTATGATCTATTAAAATAAGAGCTTTACTTTTATCTAAAGGTAATAAAAGTTCTTCAAGTGGTTTTCTAGGCTTTTTAAGCCTATGTTTTACTGTAATGTCATCCCTACCTATAACATAAAAATCATCATCTATTAAAATAGCCTCATCTCTTAAAACTTTAACAGAGTTTGCTTCTAAAAGTCTTATTAAATCTTTTAAAGACTTAGACATAAAATCGTGGTTACCTAAAGCAGCAAAAGTTCCATAAACAGATTTTATATTTTTAAATTCCTTTGCCATATCATGATTTAAAAAAGGATCTAAAGTACTATCTATAATATCGCCAGCAATTAATACTAAATCAGGATTTAAAAGATTAATTTCATTTACCATTCTAATTAAGCTTTTATTTTTAACTATATTCCCCAAATGTATATCTGAAACTAATACTAAGTTTAAATCGTTTTTTAATGATTTAGATAAAGTAATATCATATCTAGTTATCTTTGGTCTAATACTTTTTATAGATCCAAGTAAAGCTATTAGTATATATATTAAATAAAGAAAAATAAAAGGTATTAATTTTATTCCTAAAGTTTTATTAAATTTATTGATTAAAGTTTCTAAAAATAAAAGTATTGGAACAGCAATAATTGAATAAGCAAAAAAGGATATCCAATAGGATCCAATTTTATAAAAAGAATTATAAATAAAACCTTTTTTATAAGTATTTTTATAAATTGTGAGTATAGAAGAAAGAGATAATACAAAAAATATGGTCCAAAATATTATAGAATTAACATGAAATAAATGATTTAAAGCTTTAAGACTAAATAATCCTAGAAGAAAATTTAAAAATAAATAAAATAATGTATAAATAAATGTTAATGTATTTTCTTTAATTTTCATAATTTTAGTACTCCTTATAAAGTTATTTATAATAGATTAAAAATGTCTTATAAACTTATTATGGACAAAATATCTATTAATATTAGTGATAAAATTATGGTAAAATTGAATATATAATCTTTATTATAACTTACATAATAAATTTAGGAGTGAAAAGTATGAATTTTAATAAAGAACAAGAAATTGTTATTAAGGAACTTGAAGAAAATATTTTATTACTAGCTTCGGCAGGTACAGGAAAAACTAACACTTTAGCCTATAGAGTTGCAAATATATTGAAAAATAATAAGGCTAAAGCGAATGAAATACTTTGTATAACTTTTACAAATAAATCTTGTAAAGAAATGAGTGATAGGATTGAATCTATTGTTTTAGAATCTAAAGAAATTACAATAAAAACATTTCATAGTTTTTGCTTTGATTTAATAAAAAGTTATGCTAAAAGAAAAACAGATATTTTTACAGATTTCATAGTTTTTGATGAAGAAGATTGCAAAGAGATTATTAAAGAATTAAAAATAGATAAATATTCTCCATTAAAGATTCAGAAATTTATTGATATGGTAAAAATAGAAAGTTCAAAGGTTATTTCAAAAGATAAAAGCAATATATATAGTCTTTCAATTAATAATATATTTAAATATCAAAAAGATAGAATAGATTATCTTTGTAGTGATAAAGGCGATTTAAACATAGATATGATAGATTTTCTTGAAAATAATGGGGAAAGATTAGTTAAAGCCTATAATAACATTCTTTATAGTTCTCATGGACTTGACTTTTGTGATTTAACTCTGAAGGCAAAGGAAATGATGGAGGATAAAGATATAGTAAAAAGTTTGATGGAAAGATATAAATATATAAATATAGATGAAGTACAAGATACAAGCTCCCTGGAATATTCAATAATTGAAAAGATATTTGAGGGAAATAATGTTTTATTGTGTGGAGATATATTTCAGACTATTTATGGATGGAGAGGTTCTGAACCTAGGAGGATATTAGAATTATTTAAAGAAAGATATAATCCAAAAGAAGTAGTTTTTAATAAAAATTATAGAGGTACTAATAATATTACAAAGGCATCCTTAAGTTTTTTAGAAAACTCTTTTAAGGAAAGTTATAAAAGGATTTACAAAGAAAAAATAGTGGCAGAATCAAAAGAAGAAGGAGAAAAGTTAAGGGTTACTAACTTTGAAAATATAAGAGAAGAGGCTTATTTTATTTTAAATGAGATAAGTTCTCTTAAGGATAATGGAATTGATATTAGTTCTACAGCTATATTAAGTAGAGATAATAATTACAACATAAAACTAAGTAGAGAATTAAAATCTATTAGTAATTATAAAGGAGTAGATTTTGAATTTATATTAATAGATCAATATAAGTTTTTTAGAAGACAGGAAATTAAGGATGTTATAGCTTTTTTAAAACTTATAGTAAATAGACAAGATAGCATAAGTTTAAAAAGAATTGTGAAAAGATTACCTACAGGTATAGGAGATAAAAAATTTGAATTAATAGAATCAAACTTATATAAAAGAGTGGGAATAAAGTTGTCAGATTTTATTGAGGAAAAGGTAAGGGGCAAGGGCGAAAAATATTTAGAACTTATAGAAGAATATGAAAAAGAAAATATTGTGGTTTTTGATGTAGAAAGTACAGGTATAAATATAACAGAAGATGAAATTATACAGATTGCTGCAATTAAAATTGATAATAAGGGCAAAATAGTAGAAAGATTTGTAAGATTTTTAAAAAATAAAAAATCTGTAGGTACATCCTTTAAGGTTCATGGTTTTTCTGATGAATTTTTAAAGGAAAATGGAGAAGATAAAAAAAAGGTGTTAAAAGATTTTATTGAGTTTATAAAAGATACTATTATAGTAGGTCATAATGTGCAATATGATATTAGTATTCTTAAGAGTGAACTTTCAAGAAACAATTTAGGGGAAGCACATTTTAAAAACTTCTATGATACCTTAGATATTTACAGAAGGTTTTATCCAAATTTAACAAATCATAAATTAGATACATTAAGTGAATATTTCAAAATAGAAAACAAACCAACTCATGATGCTTTTGATGATATATTAGCCACTAAGGACCTTTTAATTAGGGCTATAAACCTTGATATTAGAAATACATCCATGGAGAGAATAGCTTTAATGCGAGAGCCTTTAAAAGACTTTAAGAATATATATATAAAATTAAATAACTTTTTTGAAGATACAAAAGACAGAAGACCTTATGAAATTATAGGAGATATAGTAAAAAGGTTTAATCTTGAAAGCCTTTATTCTGGGATAGGGATAGATGGAACTACAGGAGCAGAAAAAATAGAAAGACTTAGGGATTTTTATAGGCTTGCAAGAGATATAGATGATAAGTCAAAAAATAATATAGATTCTCTTCTTGAATTGATACAATTAACAAGTCTATCAAATGGTGAGATGGAAAATCTAATAATAAAAAAGACAAATAGACCTAGAATACCAATAATTACAGTACATCAATCCAAAGGCCTTGAATATAAAAATGTATTCTTAGTTGGACTTCAGGAAAATACATTTCCTTCTTACATGTCTTTAAAAAGTAATAACTTAGAAGAGGAAAAAAGAACCTTTTATGTGGCAATAACACGAGCTAAGGAAAGATTATATTTGCTAAGTCACACCTATGGAGATTATAATAGAAGAAATGATGTAAGTAGATTTATTAATAATATAGATAACAGATATAAAACTGATATAAAAAAACTTAATAAATCTATATAATTTATATAGAAAAGGATGAAATATATGAAATTTGAATTAACAATATATAAATTAGGGAAACTTTTAGAAGAGGTTTCAAATTTATATGAATTAGATATACTTACAAAGGTGAATCTAAGTGGAGGATGGTTTACTCTAAAAGGTAAGGTAGAAGTTTTGGAAATTCCAGAAGATAAAAATACTATTAAAGGGAATAATATTATAACTTTAAAGGTAAAAGGAGTTTCAGATGAAGGATTTGAAGTTAAAATAACTGGAGCTAAAAACAAGATGTTTAACATAGATATAGATAATACAAAATATAAAGAACTTGGTGGCAAAGGATTAACATTAAATAAGCTGAAAATAAAAAAAGATGAATGTAAATTAAGGATAGATGAGGATATTATCTTTACAATAAAAGAATCAAATTTGGAAACTATTATAAGTAAAATAAAGGATTTATAAAAAAGAGCAATTAGTTGCTCTTTTTTATTGAAAAACCCTATTAGAGCGTATAAAATATTAATTGAATAATTTTTAATTATAATTTAAATATTGAGAGGAATAAAAATGAATATAAATGAAATTCTTCATTTAAGTACTTATGCAGGAAAGATAATGCTTGAAAATGGTGCAGAAGCTTATAGAGTAGAAGAAACAATGAATAAGATATCAGAAGCTTTAGGTATTGAGATTCCAGATTGTTATGCTACACCAACGGTTATTATTGCATCAGCCTTCCATAAAGGTGAAACGAAATCTTTAGTTGTTAGAATAAATAAAAGATCTGTAGATCTTCAAAAGGTGCATGAGGTAAATGATTTAGCAAGAAATATAAAAAATAAAGATTACGGTATAGAAGAAATTAAAAATAAATTAGAGGAAATAGACAAAGAAGTAAGATATTCAAATAAAGTGACTATATTATTTTCAGCTATTGGAGCCTTTGCTTTTGTATTTTTATTTGGAGGTTCTTTAAGAGATGCAATATCGGCATTAATAATAGGTTTTATAGTTAAAACTTTTGATATACTATTTCAAAAGATAAACCTTAATTCTTTTTTCACAACCATTTTTTGTTCATCTATTTTAGCTTTTATAGCAATCCTTACAAAGAAATATGGATTTTCAGATGATATGGACAAGGTTATAATAGGTTCAATTATGCTTTTAGTACCTGGATTAGCAATAACAAATGCTATAAGGGATACTATAGCAGGAGACTTAGTTTCAGGAATGGCAAGGGGGGTTGAAGCCTTTTTAACAGCTATCGCTGTAGCTGTAGGTACGGGGGTTGTTTTGAGCTTTTGGCTAAGTAGATTTGGGGGTATTTAATTATGTTAATTGAAGTAGTATCAGCATTTATAGCATCTTTTGCTTTTGGAATTATATTTAATATAAAGGGTAAAAATTTATTTTTTGCAGCAGTTTGCGGATCTATTGGATGGCTAGTTTATAAATCTTCTATAAAGACTGGATTTTCAGATACCATGGCTATGTTTTTTGCTTCAATAGCTCTAAGTGGATATTCTGAAATATTTGCTAGAATATTAAAAACTCCTGTTACAACCTTTGTTATTGCTGCTTTAATACCATTAGTTCCTGGAGGAGGAATGTATTATACTATGGTAGAAGCAATAAATGGAGATATTATGAATTCCTTAGAAATTGGAATAAAAACCTTAGCTTTAGCAGGAGTACTAGCAATTGGAGTTATATTAGTATCAACAATTACTAAAACAATAATAAATATTAAATTTAAGAATTTAAGTATAAAATAAAGATAATTGTATAAGATAGTATTATAGTCACAAGTTTAATTAATAGTTTGACTATGGCTATGGGGCGTTGCAGGACAGAATGTAACGCCTTTTGACATTTATAAAAACAAAATATATAATAAGTAAGAATATATGTTTGCAGTAGGAGGTAGAATATTGACAAAAGAGTCAGAATTAAAAAAACATTTTAATAAAAATATGAAAAAGAACAAGGGAAATATAAAGGGGCAAATAATAACTATAATAATATTTGCTGTTATTGCTTTAGTTTCATCAAAACTTGGATTACTAGATAAATTTAGTAATGATAAAAATGTAAATACTGTTATAGATGGAATTGTTGAAATTTCATATTTAGATGTAGGACAAGGAGATGCAGCTTATATAAGGGTAAATGATAAAGATATATTAATAGATGCAGGGCCAAGAAGTGATGTGGACAAGCTTTTAAGTCAGCTTAAAGAGAAAAATATAGATGATTTTGAAATAGTAATAGCAACTCATCCTCATGAAGACCATATTGGAGGTATGACTAAAGTATTTGAAAATTATAAAGTTGAGAGTTTTTATATGCCAAAGGCTACAAATACCACAAAAACCTTTGAAAATATGATTAAAGCAGTAAAAAACGAAGGAATTAAATCTCAAATAATAAAAGAAGGAACGTATTTTGATCTAGGAAATGGAGCCAAAATTGAAGTTTATTCTCCAATTAGTGAAAGCTATGATGATCTTAATAATTATTCGCCGATAATGAAATTAACTTATGGAAATAATAGCTTTATTTTTACTGGTGATGCTGAAATTTTAGAAGAGAAGGAAGTTTTAGAAAAATACCGTGAAAAATTAAAGGCTGATGTAATTAAATTTGGACACCATGGCTCAAGTACATCTTCTAGTGATGAATTTATTAAGGCTATAAATCCAACTTATGGAATAATAAGCTGTGGAGTAGATAATAGCTATGGACACCCACATAGAGAAACCTTAGATATTATAAAAAAGAATAATATAAAAACTTATAGGACAGATAAAAATAGTGAAATTACAATAACTTCTGATGGAAATAATATAAATATAAAAACAAAGAAATAGTTTTAAATATAATAGCAAAAAGGATGAAATTTTATTTTCATCCTTTTTTATGTTTTTAAATCAAATTTATAAGAACATCTTTTGCAAGTAACAACTATATTCCCTTTTTTTCTAGGTAATCTTAAACTTTGACTACAGCTCGGGCATTTAACTACTTTGTAATGTTTCTTTTGATATATCTTATTTTTTATATATTTTATATAAAAATCTAAACTAGTATAATCAAAAGCAGGAAGATTACTTGGAATCATTACTTTAAATTTAGATAAAGGTTTATTTAAATAATAAATAAATTTATTAAGTTCAGCTTTTCTTTTATATTTATTCCTGGAAAATATTCTAAGTAAGGCATATAAAAAAATAACATAGGAAACTAATAATATAGGCATATAATTAAAAAAATTAAGCAAAGAACTTATTAAGAATAAAACTAGAGTAAGAAAATCAATTCCGTAAAAACTTTTTAAAATTCTCGTAAAAATCACCTCCAAAAATATGTTAATAGATAAGTTTAAATAAGGATATTAATTATTTAGTATTATAAGCTACTAATGATGTAAATTATTAATTGGAATATATATAGTATAGTACAAAGAAAATGTCATATCAATTAAACAAAGAAATGTAATACATTGTTAACATTTATTTATTGAAGTATAATAGTAAATATAATTATTTACTATAGATATTTACTAAAAGGTAAAATTAATTAAATAATATGGAATGGTTAAATAGCATTTCTTAATATAAAATTTGAGATTATGTATATACCCATTTAATACTTATAAAAAAGGAGATTTTAAATGTATTTAGCTTTTGGAAAAAGAGTACTAGACTCAGAGGAATTAAAGAAGATAATTGAAGAAAAAAGTGAATTTAAAGTTGTAAAGGATATGAGTAAAGGAACAAAAAGAGAAGATACGGTAGCTTATAATTTAAGTATTAAAATTGAAGTTTTAAGAGGAATAATGGAAGAAGATTATAACCTTGATGAAATAGAAGAAGAGGATTTATTTGATGAATATCTAAGTTTATCAGAGGAGCTAGCAACAGATCTTGAAGAATTCTTTGATGAAGAATCATTAATAGATATAAAAGCTTATAAATGGGATGAATCAGATGATGATATAAAACTTGTAATAGCTGCAACTCATGAAAGTACTGGAGAGGGAAAATTAAAAGATGTTATGAGAAGATTGTTAACTCAAGTTGAATAGAGAAAAGACCTTCTAATTTTAATTTAGAAGGTCTTTATTTTTATAATGGAGAATTTAGATTTAGCACATACCTCCACCACCCATGTTACCAAGGTTCATTCCACCGCCACCTCCGCCACCACAAGGGTTAAAACCACTTTGAGGAGGTGTGTTAGGTTTGTTTAATTTAGTATAGTAATTAATAATTTCATTAGCTCTAGATCTTAACGTTAATAAGGTTTCAGCATATTCTTCATTTTGTGGATCAATATCAGTTGCATTAACTATATGCTGAACTCCCATATCCATCCAACCCTTTTTACAACAAACAAAACCTTGAAGATAATTCCACTCAGCAGAATCTTTTAAATCTAAAATGTTTAATTTAACTTCAGCTAAACTAATATTACCTTTATCAATTAAAGAACGTATTTCTGTATAAACATCGCCATTAATTAAAAGATCATAGGCTAAATTTGCTTCAGAGAGAATATCTTCAGCAAAGGCTTGATTTTCATCATCTAGATTGTCAGAGTTATAGTCATCTAATATGTTTTTATAAGCTTCTTTAATTTCATCCTTAGAAGAATCTTTAGTTACTCCTAAAACACTATAAGGATCCAAAAATTTTCACTTCCTTAAAATTTATATACATATTATAAATATATAGCTATTTATAAATATTGTTACAAAATAAGTTCGTCATATATTGCAAAATTAATTTGGAAAGATTAAAAATATATGATAAGTTTAATATAGAGATTTTTAATAAGGAGATAGTGATGACAAGGTTTAAGAAAATATATATAGAAACAACAAATATTTGTAATTTAAGTTGTAATTTTTGTCCTAAAACAAAAAGAAAACAGGGATTTATGACTAAAAAGGATTTTGAAATTATAATAAATAAAATAAAAGATTATACAAATTATATTTATCTTCATCTAATGGGAGAACCATTTTTAAATAATAATTTAGAAGATTTTTTAATAATAGCTAAAGAAGCAAATATAAAAGTAAATATAACTTCAAATGGAACTTTAATAAATAATGTAAAAGAAGTTTTGCTTCAAGATTACCATCCAAGGCAAATAAATTTATCTCTACATAGTTTTGAAGCAAATAATAGTAATATAGACTTTAATGAGTATATTAAAAGGTTATTAGAATTTGTTAATGAGGCAAATGAAAAAACTAATATAATTTGCTCCTTAAGATTATGGAATATTGATACGGAGGAACTTAAAGCAGATAATAGTTTTAATATAAGAATTTTAAAGTTAATAGAAGATATATTAAAACTCGATTTAGACTTGAAAGAGGAATTGAAAAGCAAAAAACAATTAAAACTTAAAGAAAAAGTTTATTTGAATATGGCAGAAAAGTTTAACTGGCCAGATACTGAAATAGAATTAATTAGTGATGAAGTATTTTGTCATGGACTTAGAGATCATGTAGGAATATTATTAGATGGAACTGTAGTACCTTGTTGCTTAGATAGTGAAGGGAATATGCCTCTTGGAAATATATTTAAAGAAGAGTTTAAAGATATAATAGAATCAGAAAAAGCAGTTAAAATATATGAAGGCTTTTCAAATAGAAAAGCAGTAGAAGATTTATGTAAAAGATGTGGATATGCAACAAGAAAATTTTAATAGGAGGATAACAAGTAGTGGATGAAATATTTAGATAATATAGCCTTTAAAATGTCAGTTTCAGCTGTAGTAGCTTTAGCATTAGCTACAGTATTAGATGTTGAATTTTCGGCAGTAGCAGGAGTTATTGCAATTTTAAGTATTCAAGATACAAGAAGAAAATCATTAATGTATGGGAAAAGCAGGGTGTTAGCTTGTTTTTTAGCAATTTTTTTATCAGTCATAATTTATAAGGGTATAGGGCAAAGTTCAGTTACATTTGGAATATTTTTAATAATATTTATACCTTTAACATCTAAATTGAAAATACCTGAAGGAATGGTTCCAGCAGTTGTTTTATCAACCCATCTTTTAATTGCAGATAATATTAATCAATATTGGATAATAAATGAAGTATTACTTACTATAATAGGGGTTGGGGTAGCTGCAATTGCTAATATATATATGCCTTCTTTAGATAGAAATTTTCAAGAAGATAAGGAATATATAGAAAATAAATATAAACTTATACTTACAAAGATGTCTAAATCTCTAATAACTCATACAGTGGATTTAGATGAAGAAAAAATATTAATAAATTTAGAAATAAGATTAAAAGAAAGTCAAAATAGGGCATATAAGATACTAAATAATCAATTATTGAAAGGTGATACTTATTATGTAGATTATATAAATATGAGAATTAATCAATTTGATATAATAAAAAAACTAAGATCACATTTCGAAAAGTTTTATATGTCCTTTGAACAAACACATATGATTTCCATGTTTACAAAAAATGTTGCAGATCAAATAAAGGAAACAAATAACTGTGAGGACTTATTAAAAAGTTTAGAGGTTTTAAAATCAGATTTCAAAAAGATGTCTTTACCTAAAACAAGAGAAGAGTTTGAAAACCGAGCTCAGTTATTACAATTTCTAAATGATATGGAAGATTTACTTAATATAAAAAGAAAATTTGTTTTAGGTTATAAAAATAATATAGATAGATAATAAAATAAAATAATGAGGAGATAAATATGCCAAAGGTTATAGTAGTAGGTGCAGGTCCAGCAGGAATAATGTCGTCACTTTCAGCTTCAAAAAAAAATGAGGTAATTTTAATAGATAGAAATAATGAAATAGGGAAAAAATTAAAACTAACTGGTGGCGGAAGGTGTAATATAACAAATAATAGAAGTATGGAAAGATTCTTAGAGAAGATAGTTACAAATAAAAAGTTTCTATATAGTGCATTATATACTTTTTCAAATGAGGATCTACTTTTATATTTTAGAAATAATAATTTAGAATATAAAGTTGAATATGATGAAAAGGTATATACAAAAAGTGATAGAGCAGAAGAGGTAATAGAAGTATTAAAAAGAGATTTACTTAAAAATGAAGTAAGAACATTTTATAATACCAAAATAGAAGATTTAATTGTTGAAGATGGTAAGATTAATGGTGTAATAACAGATAAGGGTGAAAAGATATTAGGCGATAAAGTTATTATTGCAACTGGAGGGAAAAGTCATCCAAATACAGGGTCCGATGGAAGTATGTATGAAATAATAAAAAGATATGGTCACACAATAACAGATATATATGCGGCTCTTATACCTTTAGTAATAAAAGAAGGTTTTATAAAAAATCTTCAAGGTATATCAATGAAAGAAGTAGTTTTTTCTACTAAGATAAAGAAAAAAAAGATAGAAATAACTGGAGATATGATATTTGCACACTTTGGATTATCAGGGCCAGGAGTTCTAAAATTTTCGTCTCATATAACTAAGTTATTAAAGGAGGGGGAAGTTGTAATAAGTCTTGATTTTTTAAAGGATATTTCTAAAGAAGAGCTATCAAGAATAATAAGAAAAAATAGTAAGAGCATAGCTAGTAACTTAAAAGGGTATTTACCAAATAACTTTATAAAGGAAATACTCACTATATTAAATTTAACAGAAACAAAGGTAGCAGAACTTAAGAAAGTAGATGAATTAAAACTTATTGAATATATAAAGGAAATGAAACTTACAGTTACAGAAACTATAACTATAAAAGCGGCTATGGTTACAAGTGGAGGAATTAAAGTCAAAGAAATAAATTCTTCTACTATGGAATCTAGGATAATTAAGGACTTATATTTTGCTGGAGAAGTTATGGATGTTGATGGAGAAACAGGAGGGTTTAATTTACAGATAGCTTTTTCTACAGGAACTTTAGCTGGTAGGCTTGGTGAATAATAAACTAATATAAAAAATGTAGGTTTAAATTAACTAAAAAACCTTACCCAATATTAATTGAGTAAGGTTTTTTTTATTAATTAGTTAGTTAGTTGGAAAAGGAGCATAAGTGCTTCGGCTTAAATATTCATTTATAACTATATTACCATTACTATCATAACCATATAAATAAGTGTCTGCACTTAAATCATTTAAAGGAACAGATACAGGTTCGTAACGTATCCCTTCATTAACTCCTTCTTTAGACCAAAATTCAATAGTTAAATAATTGCCAGAAGTATAAGAATTAATAACTATTGGATAATCAAATTCATTTGTAAATCTTAAATCAATAAGGTTGTCCGCTAAAGTTGCATCAAGACCTATAGGAACATAGGAAACCTTCATCATATGATTTAATCTTTCTATTGGAATAATTCCAGATCTTAGCATAGTATTATATAAAGTAGAAGCTACTTGACAAACACCACCGCCAATTCCAGGAATAACTTCACCACCAACATAAGTATTAGCTGATACAAAGCCGGTAGCTAAAGTAGTAGGACCTATAGCCTTTTCAGTAGAAAAGGTTTCGCCAGGCATAACAATTGTATCGTCAATATTGATAGCTGCTAACTGGAGGTTTGTACCACTAGGACCTTGAAGATATTTTGTTGTGAAGTTTGAAATTTTACTATCCACATTATTTAAATCTGTAGCTTTAATTGAAGCTTCAGTTACAGTTGTATTACCAGTTACTTCAATTATATTAGGTGGATTTATATTGTTTATTTTGTTTTGAATTTCTGATTTAAGTTCTTCTTCATTTAAACTAATACCAGTTTTATCCGGATAAATATTTATTCCTCCAGCAATTGAAATAGAAGCATTAACAGGGCTTATATTAATAGCTTCAGCTATAGTACTTATAAAGTTATCAATAACTTCTTCATTAGATAAAACATCAAAGGTATATTCCCTATTCTTAGGCTTTTTTATCAAATTTAATTTTTTGAAAAAGGATAAGTCTTTACCAAAGTTTATTATATCTTTTTCTAATGTATCATAATCAATATTTATACCTAAGTCAGTATAAGATAGATTAAAATTAAGGTTTTCAGAAGTTACATTAATTGAAGAAGTATTTAAATTGCTTACAAAGGAAGTAAGTTCTTTATTTAATTCTTCTTGAGTTAATCCTGATAGGTCTTTATTTAATATATAAGCCCCAGGATAAACTCTATTACTATAATTATTAACTAAATTAACATTCTTAATAATAAAGTAACTTAATATTGAAATTAAAAATAAGAAAATAATTATTAAAAATTTATAAGTCTTTAAAAAGGTAATTATTCCATTTTCTTTAGTGCTTAGTACTTCTGTTTCATTTGTAGTATTTATTTCATTATTATTACTCATAATCATCACCTTTCTATATTAATCATTTATAGTTTACCCTTTATATCAAATAATTTCAATAAATATAATTACATAAAACAATGAAAAAGAAACTTTTATAGGATGTTTAATTTAATAATAAAATATAACGTATCCAATAAAAAAATTACCAGGATTAATAACAAGTATCTACAAAAACCCTTATAATATTTAAAATAAGTATAAGGGTTTTTGTAGGTGAGGAAGGTGGATAAAATAAAGTACTTTTATGCTATTTTTTAAAATACTAATATTATTAAATAGCCATATTAATAGAAGATAAATAACATCTAAGTAAATTGAAACTTAACAAATAATTCCGGTATAATAAGAGTATTGTACTAACAGGGAGTGATAATATGGAAAAGGAAAGCAAAATGTTGAAATTTTCAGCTTTAGGTGGACTATTCTTTGCTATCCTAGGAATTGCATGGGGATGAGCGATAGATTCTGAGATGATAACCTTCGATGGTGTGTATTCTTTAATAAGTTTGGGCTTGGCTTTATTTGCGATAGGATGCACTAATTTTATTAATAAAAGAGATTTTAAAAAATATCCTTTTGGTAAAGCTAATATGGAACCTTTAATTGTAATAATAAAATCAATAGTATTACTTATAATGTGTTCTTTTAGTATGTTTTCAGCAATTAGCGAAATAATTAATGGAGGAAATGATGTAGAAGTAGGTTTTGCATTAGCATATTCATTAATATCTTCTATTGGATGCACATGGGTATATTTATATATGATAAGGAAATCAAAAAATTTAAATTCAGATATTGTCAAAGCAGAAAGTAGCCAATGGTTTATGGATTCTTTGATAAGTGTTGGAGTATTGATAGGGTTTTTAATTTCTATATTATTTAAATATATAGGACTAGCAGCATATTCTAAATATGTAGACCCAGGTATGGTTATACTAAGTTGCTTAATATTTTTTAAAGTGCCAGTAACATCTATTATAGAAGGGTTTATGGAACTTATTAATAGGAATGCAGATGATAATATAAGCTTTGATATAAATAGTTTGGTTAAAGGAATAGAAGAAGAATATAATCTTGAAGAATCTGTAGCGAGAGTTGCTAAAATAGGTAGAGAACTTAGAATCGAAATAGATTTTATTTTATCAAATGATTCTAGAATAAAATCTGTAGATGATATGGATGAAGTTAGAGAAATTATAGATGAAAATACTAACCATTTTGAACTTGAGAAATGGATGAACATTACTTTTACTAAAAATAAAAAATGGGCAATGTAGAAAAATATCCTAGTTAATAACTAGGATATTTTTAATTTGTAAATATATTTATAATTTACTAAAGTGTAAAATTATGATACCTTTTTATATATAATATAAGTACAATTAAGGTATAAGGTGAAGATATGGAAAGTAAACTTGAAATTTTAAATAGTGTAAAGAGTATTTTAAATGGAGTAATTGATGAAATAAATATAGGGAAAAGTAAAATATTTAATATTGCAGATAGAATGAGAGATGAAATAGAAGAAAAGAAAAAGGAATTGAGAGAAATCAAACAAAATATAATTTTAGTAATTGATGAAGTTGATATTTTAGAGAGATTAGATAAGAATATGAGATTAAGATTAGTAGAAGAGTCAAAAAAAATAAAAACAGAAGAAAAGGATTTCCAAAAGTTTTATGAAGAAGCTTTAGATTTAAGAGTAAAATATATTACAAAACAAAATCAAGAAAAAGATCTTATAATAAGAAGAGATAATTTAGAAAGAAATTTAATTAATTATAAAAAGAATATTGAAGAGGCTGATGTTGCAGTAAATCAAATAAATGTTGCATTAGGATATTTACAAGGTAAACTATTAAATGATGTAGATGAAGAAAATAAAAATATAGAAACATCATTAGCTATAAAAGTTTTAGAAAATCAAGAACAAGATAGAAAAAGAATAGCAAGGGATATTCATGATGGACCAACTCAATTTCTTGCAAATGCTATGATGAGAATAGATTTTTGTAAAATAGTTCTTGAAAAAGATTTATGCAAAGGATTAAAAGAACTAGATGATGTAAAAGTAAATGTAAAAATGGCATTAAAAGAAGTAAGAGGTATTATTTATGATTTAAGACCAAGTAGTTTAGAAGAATTAGGATTATATGATGCAATAAAGGAAATGGCTAAAAACATAACTGATGAAAATAATATGAATTTAAAGCTTGGATTAGAAGGTGATTTGTCAGATTTTCAAAAAATAAGACAAACTACTGTATATAGAATAGTTCAAGAAATTTTGAATAATATAAAAAGACATTCAAAAGCTAAAAATATAAATATAAGATTAGTATATTTAAATGGAGTTATGTGTATAAATGTAGAGGATGATGGACAAGGATTTAAATTTGATGAAACTATAAAAAAAATAAAGAAAGATGGAAATAGATTTGGGCTTTTAGGACTATTAGAAAGAATAACTCAGTTTCAAGGGAGATTTAAAATAGATTCATTAGAAGGAATGGGAACTAAGTACATAATTACTATACCGAAAGGAAAGAGAGAATAGTATATGGGAAATAAAATAAAAGTAATAGTTGTAGATGATCATGACCTGATAAGAGAAGGTTTAAATAGAATAATTAGTTTTGAAGAGGACTTAGAAATTTTAGGTGAAGGCAAAAATGGAGAAGAAGCCTTAGAATTAGTAAAGAATAAAAATCCGGAAGTAGTGGTTTTAGATATAAATATGCCTATAAGAAATGGATTAGAATCTTTGAAAGAAATTAAAGAAAAGTATAAAGATGTTAAAGTTGTTATATTAACTGTTGAGAATGATAAAAAAACAATATTAGAAGCTATAGATATTGGAGCTGATGGATATATTCTTAAAGAATCAGCAGGATCAGAAATTGTAAATGCTATTAGAAATGTTCATAGTGGAGAAAAATACATAGATAAAACATTAATAAGTACAATATTTTATAATGTTAAGAAAGATTTAAAGTATTACACTAAAGAGAAAGAAATAATAAATTTATTGACTAAAAGAGAATTAGGTATTTTATATGAAATATCAAAAGGGCTTAAAAATAAGGAAATAGCAGAAAATTTATTTTTATCTGAAAAAACTGTTAAAAACTATATAACGGGTATATTTAAAAAGATAAAAGTAGAAGATAGGGTTCAAGCAACTATTTTTGCAATTAAAAATGATATAGAAGAAATATACAATAATTCAAATGTATAATGTTAAAAAAAATACTAAATTTAAGGTAATTATCGAAATATGTTATAAAAATACTTTATATGGTAAAATATTAATAACTTAAGGTATGCTTTTAATTATATATTACTTTAATTAAAGGTATGAATAAGAACGAATAACTAAAGTTGTATATAATCATGGAAAACCAGTATCAGTTAACTTTGATATTAAGCAAGAAGATGGATTAATGAAAAAGAAAGTTTCAGCTGATGGCAAGTATGTAATGAAAGAAGGAGAAACTAAACGTTGGGATGAGCAAATGGAACTCTTAGAAGTTTTCATTGCTGAAAATAATTTTGATTTATCAAAAGTTAAATTAACTAACGATGATGGAAATACTGATGCAGTATCAGGCGTTTCAATCAAAGTTAAAACTTATTTAACAGCTCTTCAAGAAATATTAGATTCAGTTAAATAATTAATATTACAAGCTGCCTATTACGTAGGTGGCTTTTTTTATTGTTATATCTAATTCAATAAATATTATGAAACCTTCATAGATGAAATAAAAAAAGATCTATGATAATATAAAAGATATAAATAGTTAAATTAGCTGGAAGGATGATTACATGGGGAAGATAGATGAAATCTTAGATGCGATTAAGAAAATTGAAGAAGACAAAAAGGATGGAATTACAGCTACAGAATTAAGTAACTTCATGGATTTAGACAGAGCTAATGTAAGTAGATATTTAAACTTATTATTTAAAGAAGAATTAGTTCGAAAAATAGAAGGACACCCTGTTAGATATACTGCAGTAACAAATAAAAATAAAAGTATAATAAAAAATGGGCTAGATAAATTAGTTGGTTCAAAGCAAAGCCTTAAGATGCCAATAGAACAAGCAAAAGCAGCTATATTATATCCGCCAAGAGGACTTCACACTTTAATACTTGGAGAAACTGGAGTTGGTAAATCCTTATTTGCAGAGGCTATGTATAGCTTTGCAAAGGAGGCAAAGGTAATAAGGGAAGAAGGACTATTTATTAGATTTAACTGTGCTGATTATGCAGATAATCCTCAACTTTTAATATCTCAAATTTTTGGAGTTAAAAAAGGCGCTTATACAGGAGCGGAGTCAGATAAAGATGGCCTATTAAAAAAAGCTGATGGAGGAATTTTATTTTTAGATGAAGTCCATAGACTACCGCCTCAAGGCCAAGAGATGTTATTTACTTATATAGATAAAGGTCATTTTAGGATTTTGGGGGATACGGAAAAATTAGTTCATGTAGAAGCTCAAATTATTTCTGCAACTACAGAAGAACCTCAATCATTTTTACTTAAAACCTTTAGTAGAAGAATACCTATGGTAATAACTTTACCTTCTTTAAAGGAAAAAGGAATAAAGGAAAGGTATTACTTACTTAGAGAATTTATTGAAAATGAATCTTTAAGAGTTTCTAAGAGCATATATTTCAATAAAAATGCTTTAATATCTTTTTTACTGTATGATTGTCCAAATAATATAGGGCAGTTAAGAAGTGATATACAATTATCCTGTGCAAGAGCATTTTTAAGATATAAGACCCAAGATAAGGATTATATTTTGGTTGAACAGGAAGACCTTCACCAAAGGGTTAAAAGTGGTCTTATGAAGTTTAAAGATTTTAGAGAAGAAGTTGATGAAATATTAAATAATATGGGAGAGGTTTTAAAGTTTTCCTATAAAAATAAAAACAAGATAGAAAATCAGAGTAATATAATAGAAGATTATGAAGAAGGTTCTAAATTTTATGATAGGATAGAAAAGAAAATAGAAGTTTTGAAAAAAGATGGAATAGAAGATAAACAAATTGATGATATTTTAAATATAGATATTGAACAATATCTTAGAAAATATATAAAAAACTTACCTGAAAAATTCAAAAAAGAAGAAATTTTAAAAATTGTAAATGAAGAAATAGCGGATTTAGCTCAGGAAATATTAATATTTGCTGGTGAGAAATTAAATAGGGAGTATGATGAAAAGGTTTATTATGGGTTATCTATTCATATACAAGGGAGTATAGATAGAATTAAACAAGGAATTAAAATAATAAATCCAAAATTAAATTTTGTTAGGGGAGAGTATGGAAAAGAATTTATAGTAGCTATGGAAGCTACAAGTTTAATAGATAAAAAGCTTGGAATAGAAATTCCGCTAGATGAAATAGGATATTTAACTATGTTTTTAGCAACTAACCCTTATGAAAAAGACGAAGAGAAAAATAATAAGGTGGCCATATTAGTAATTATGCATGGCCACTCAACAGCTTCATCTATGGTTGAAGTAGCTAATTCATTAATTGGAGAATCGTATGTAGAATCTTTGGATATGCCTTTAAATATGAAGGCAGAAGATATGTATAAAATAGCCTTGGAAAAAGTGAAAATTATGGATAGTGGAAAAGGTGTTTTCTTATTAGTAGATATGGGTTCTTTAACTAATTTTTCGGATATGATAAAAGAAGAAATAGGTGTTGAAGTTAAAAGTGTAGATATGGTAACTACACTTCAAGTTATTGAAGCGGGGAGAAAAGCTTTAAATGGAAGAGGATTAAAGGAGATTTATGATTCCTGCCTTGAAATAAAAAGATATGGAATTAAGGTCCATGATTCAAAGATAATAGAAAAAGAAAAGGCTATAATAACAACTTGTTTTACAGGGGATGGGTCAGCTCAAAGGATAAAGGAATTTATAGAAAATAATATAGATTTTAAGTTGAGAATTAAGATATTTGCTTTAAATATTTTAGATAAAGAAGACTTTTATGACAATCTAAAGGAATATAGTGATGAATATAATATATTAGCTATAGCTGGGGTGATGAATACCTATGTTCCCAATATCCCATTTATACCTGCAACTGAGATTTTATCAGGAGAAGGTATAAGGACTATTGAAAAATTAATAAATCAAGAAGATGAATATTATAAAATAGTTGAAAGTATGGAAAATCAAATAGAAAATATAGATTCAGATAGATTAATTAATGATATTAGAAAAGCTCTAATTGATATAGAGGAAAAACTTAGTTTTGATCTTATTCATGAAGCTAAGGTTGGAATTATAATTCATATAAGCTTTTTAATTGATAAAATAAATAGGGGTGGACAAGAAACTAATTTTACAATGCTTAATGAATTTAGATATAAGTATAGTAAAGAATTTATATTAGTAAAACAAGGATTAAAGATATTAGAAGAAAATTATGGCGTAAATATCTTAGAAAATGAATTAGCTCATATAGTTAAAATGATAGTAAATAATAGGGACTCTGTGTAAAATATAATTAAGGAATATATAAATTATAGTAGTGTGTAAAATGATATTACACACTATTAGTTTTTATAAAAAATTATAAAACTCTTAAACTCTTGGAGATACAAGGATTATGAAGATATAAATTGGAATGTTTTAGATAAACAATTATGGCATAGTAATTGCTTATATTTATAGTGTAAACAATATTTTTAGGAGGAGTTAATATGAAGAGAATAGTACTTGTTTGTTCAGCGGGAATGTCAACATCATTATTAGTAAGTAAAATGGAGACTGTAGCAAAGGCAAAAGGAATAGATTGCACAATTAATGCTTATGGAGAATCACAGTTAAAAAATCATGAAAATGAAATAGATGTATTATTATTAGGACCTCAAGTAAGATTTCTATTAAATAAAATGAAAGAAAAATTTACAAATAGAAATATACCAGTAGAAGTAATAAATACTGTAGATTATGGAACGATGAACGGAGAAAAGGTTTTAAATAGAGCGTTAGAGTTAATGGGTTAATTAGTGAATTAAGGGGTGTAACAAATGGAAAAAATTATTATGGATTTAATTATATTTAGTGGAGAAGCAAGAAGTTATGCCATGGAAGCTATGCAATTAGCTAAAAATGGGCAAATAAATGAAAGTAGAGAACTGCTTGAAAAAGCAAAAGAAACTATAGGAAATGCTCATCAATCTCAGACTTCTTTAATACAAAATGAAGCAGCGGGAAATAAAACAGAAGTTTCTTTACTTTTAGTTCATGCTCAAGACCATCTAATGACTTCTATTGTTGTAAAGGATTTAGCAGAAGAAATAATAGATTTACATGAAAAATTTAATAGGGGTTAATGTGTTATGAATAATTTAGGTATTTCAATTTATCCAAGTAACTCATCAGTAGAAGAAATAAAAAAATATATTGAACTTGCAGCTAAATATAAATTTAAAAGAGTATTTACTTGCTTAATTTCAGCAGTAGATAAAGATATAGAAAAGGTAATAGAAGACTTTAAGGAAATATTAGAAGTTGCTAATAAATATGATATGGAAGTGATAGCTGATATTGATCCTAATGTATTTAAAGAATTAAAAGCTTCTATATATGATCTAAAGGTTTTTAAGGATATGGGATTATCAGGTATAAGGCTTGATATGGGTTTTAGTGGAAGTGAAGAATCAATTATGTCATATAATAAATATGGACTAAAGATTGAACTGAATATAAGTAATGGTACTAAATATTTAGACAATATTATTTCGTATAAATCAAATATAAATAATCTTTCAGGATGTCATAATTTCTATCCTCACATTTACACAGGATTATCTTATGATAATTTTATTAAATCAAGTAAGCAGTTTAAGGAACTAGGAATAAGAACTGCAGCGTTTGTAAACTCAGAAGTAGCAACTTACGGACCTTGGCCTGTAACAGAAGGCTTATGTACTTTAGAAAGTCATAGAGATTTAAGTATAGAAGTTCAAGCAAAAGAAATGTTTGCTACTGGGCTAATAGATGATGTTATAATTGCAAATGCTTTTGCAAGCGAAGAAGAATTAAAAACTTTAATGGAGATTAATAAAGAAGTCCTTGAATTTAATATAGAATTAGTAGAAAATATTACTGATTTAGATAAGAAAATAGTTTTAGATGAATTTCATTTTAATAGAGGGGATTCTTCAGAGTATATGATAAGAAGTACACAAAGTAGAGTGAAATATAAAAAAGAGAATTTCCCAGTATATAATGCACTGGAAATTAAAAGAGGAGATATTTTAATAGATAGTGAATTATATTCAAGATATGCTGGAGAACTTCAAGTAGCATTAAAAGATATGAAAAATACAGGTAAAACCAATGTGGTTGGAAAAATAGTAAATGAAGAAATATACCTATTAGATTATTTGGAAAACTGGAGTAAGTTTTCTTTTAAAATAAAAAGATAAATTTATTAGTTTAAAATGTTTATTAAAATTCAAAATAAATTACTGAAAAATCTGGAATTCCAGATTTTTTATTTTTAAAAGGAATTTAAAAAGAGAATTACAAGATAATATTTAAAAAGCTTTTATATTAAAATAATAACTTTTAAAATTGTATATGTATCTAAAAGTTTAATTAATATAAAGCTATTAAATTATAATTCATCTGTGTAATAATATTACACAGATTAAAAAGTAAGTGTGTAATGTTTAAAATAAGAAAAACCTAGTGTTTATAAGGAGATAAAGAAAAGACAAGCAGATAAAAAGTTGGCATACATATTGCTTTATATATAAATGTAAAGGATTTATATAAAATTTATTTGCTGATTCAACATTTTATATAGCAAATAAATAATAAAAAATAATTATAGGGGGAATTTTAAATGGAAAAATTTATGGACTGGATGGAACGAAATATTGTTCCTGTAGCATCAAAAATTGGTGCTCAAAGACATTTAGTTGCAATTCGTGATGGATTTGCAACAATTATGCCACTTATGATAATAGGATCATTAGGGTTATTAATACACAACTTTCCAATAACATCTGTAAAGTCATTATTTGCAGAAGGAGAAATGTTACATTGGTTAGATGTTATAGCTTTAAATGTATATGGCGGCTCAATGTTCCTTATGGGATTATTTGCAGCTATATCAATTGGATATGCTTTAGGAAAATCCTATGATGTAGATGGATTAGCAACTGGATTAGTTACTTTAGCAGCAAGCTTAATTTTAACTAATATGTTTGATTACAAAGCTCCAGTTACCTGGGGAGGCTTTGATGCAGGAACTTTAGGTTGGGAACCAGGACTATTTACTAAATGGCTTGGACCTTCAGGGTTAATAACTATATTAATAACTACTTTAATAGTAGGTACAATATTTGCTAAATTATCTACTAATAAAAAGTTAGTTATTAAATTACCAGATGGAGTACCACCAGCAGTTGCAAGATCTTTCTCTGCTTTATTACCTACAATGATAACTTTAACATTAGTAGGAGCTGTATTTGCAATCTTAGCAGCCTTTGGATATAAAGAAGTTTATTTACATGTTTATACATTAATTCAAAAACCATTAATGGGTTTTGCAAACTCACTGCCAGTACTTTTATTATTAATCTTAATACAACAATTACTTTGGTTCTTTGGATTACATGGATCAAATATCTTAGCACCAGTTATAAATGCAATATTTTTAGCATTAACAGCTGAAAATATGGCAGCTATTGCAGCGGGTGAAACACAAGGTATAAACATAATCAATAGCCAGTTCTTAGATTCATATGTTAACCTTGGAGGATCAGGAATTACAATTGCATTAATGATTGCCCTTGCTTTAAAATCAAAAAGTAAGATTAATAAATCTATAAGAAATATAGCAAGTGCTCCAGCGTTATTTAATATAAATGAACCAATAATATTTGGATTACCAATAGTATTAAATCCAATTTATTTAATACCGTTTGTAGTAGCACCTATGGTTTCGGCAATAATCGCTTATGCTTTAAGTGTGGCAAAATTTGTTGCACCAGCATCAGCTGTAGTTCCTTGGACTTGTCCGCCTGTAATTTCTGCTTTCTTAGCAACAGGTCAATGGCAAGGTGCAGTAGTAGCTTTAATTAATATAGCAGTTTCAGTTTTAATTTATATACCATTTGTAATGTATGCTGACAAGAAAAATCTTGAAATGGAAATGGAAACAGAAATAAACACTCAAACAGTTTAATTTTATAAGGTATTTAAGAGATCTATATTTAGATCTCTTTTTACAATAAGGGAGATTTTAGTATGAAGATAAGTGAATATTTTAGCTATTTATCAGAGGATAAAAATAATAAGAAAGTACAAGATAGAAGATCTAAAGCTTTTACTAATATTTGTGCTATTATAAGCATTTTATTATTTATATATTTAATAAAAGGATTATAAGTAAAAAATAATTATAAATAATTTATAAAGTTTAGGGAAAGTTATTAGTGATAAAAAATAAAGGAGGACTTTTACATGAAAATTAAATCATTAGTAATACCCTTATCATTTGCGCTTGTATTATCAGTAGGTTGTAGTAAAGCTAAAGAAAGTAAAATGGAAGATAATAAAACACCAATTGTAATAGAAAATGACAAGACAAATAAAACAGACGTAGTTGCAATGCCATCAAGAGTAGCAGATGAGGATAACTTATTTAAAGCTTTAGATAAAAGTTGGATCATTTTAGTTGAAAATGATATTACAACTACAAAGGATATTGTACTTAATACAGGATACGAAAAAACTGATGAAAAAAATGAATCAAAAAAAGTCAGTACTCCTAGAGTTCTTGTATTATGTACTAAAGATGCAAATAAGAATATAGATAAAAACTTTACATTAACAACACCAAAAGTAACAGTAAAAGATGAAGGGGCTAAAATAGAAGGTGGAGTACTAAAGGGAGATCTTTACATTGAAGCAAATAATATAATTCTTGAATTAACTAAGATAGAAGGAAATGTTTATTTTAGTTCTAAAGATGCAAAAGATTCTATAGTTATAAAAGATTCAACAGTAACAGGAACTATGGACGTAAAATAAGATTTAATAAAAACTGCTATATCTATATAGATATAGCAGTTTTTATTAAATTAGAATATAAAAAAGTTTTTATTTTATTAATAATTTAATATCATAAAATATTAAGTATGTAGATTATTAATTGAAACATATATATAATAGAATAAAAAGTCATATGGAGGAAGAGAATTTGGAAACAAAGACTATAACCATAGAAAAAGATAATATTGAAGAGAAATTACCTAAGAAATATAAAGTACTTATGTATAATGATGATTTTACAACTATGGAATTCGTTGTAGCAATATTAATAGAAATATTCAACAAAACAATTGATGAAGCAAATAATATTATGATTGAAGTTCATAATAGAGGAATAGGAATAGCTGGGATTTATCCCTTTGATATAGCAATGTCGAAATTAAATAAAGCACAAGATTTAGCAGTGGGAGAGGGATTTCCTTTTAAACTTACAATAGAGGAGGAGTAAAAATGGATATAAGTAAAGTGGTTAAAGATGTATTATTAAGAGCTTATAAAATTGCAAAAGATAATAAAGATGAATTTATTACACCGGAGCATTTATTATTAAGTGCACTAGAAGAAGAAATGTTTAGAGAGGCCATTATAAAATTAAATGGAAATGTAACAGAACTTCAATATGACTTAAGTAATTATATAAATGAAAACATTGAAAAAATAGAAGGAAATGATCCGGAAGAAAGTTATGGAATAAAAAATATATTAATAATAGCAACACAACAAGCTGCCTTTGGAACAAGAAATCTAGTAGCTTTAGAACATATAATTTCATCTATATATACATTAAAGGATAATTATGCTGTAGCTTATTTAAATAAGCAAGGTATAGATAAAGCAGAATTATTATTTGAATTATCAAATAATAAAGAAGAAGAAAGTAATGTATCAAAAGATGCAATAAAAATATTTAGAACAAGTACTTTAGATGAAACTAAAGAAGGAGAGAGAAAAAATAAAATAGGTAACTACTGTGAGATTTTAACAGACTCTGAAGATGGAGAAAAGGATCCTTTAATAGGAAGAAAAGATATTATAGATAGAACTATACAAATACTTTGTAGAAGAAATAAAAATAATCCTGTCCACGTAGGAGAACCGGGGGTTGGTAAAACAGCAATAACAATGGGCCTTGCAGAACTTATAAAAAGAGGTGAGGTTCCTGAAAAATTGAAGGATTCTAAGATTTTCTCTTTGGATATAGGAGCAATGCTTGCCGGAACAAAGTATAGAGGTGATTTTGAAGAAAGGGTAAAGTTGGTTTTAGATGAGATAAAAACTTATAAAAACCCTATAGTTTATATTGATGAAATACACAACATAGTTGGATCTGGAGCTTTAAATGGAAGTTCGATAGATGGTGGCAGCTTAATTAAAGGTTATTTATTAGAGGGGAAAATTAAATTTATTGGAGCTACTACTTATGAAGATTATAAAAAATACTTTGAGAAAGATAAGGCTTTAATAAGAAGATTTCAAATGATAGATGTAAAAGAGACAACTGAAGAAGAAACTATTAAAATTATAAATGGGCTTAAAGAAAACTTTGAGATTTATCATAATGTCAAATATGAAGAAGAGGCTATAAAAGAGGCTGTAAAATTAAGTGCAAAATATATAAAAGATAGATTTTTACCTGATAAAGCTATTGATATAATAGATGAAGCTGGGGCTTACTTAGATATTAATAGAAAAGATTCGGAAAAAGTTTTAGTTACAAAAAGGAATATTGAGGAAATTATAGCTAAAATGTGTAATATTCCTAAAGAAACAGTAGAAAATAGTGAAATAGAAATATTGAAGAATATTGAAAAAAACCTAAAGAAAAATATATTTGGTCAAGATAATGCTATTGAAGAAGTAACTAAAGCAATAAAGTTATCTAGAGCAGGTTTAAATGATGATGATAAACCTATTGCATCTATGCTTTTTGTTGGACCTACTGGAGTTGGTAAAACAGAAATAGCAAAGGTTTTATCAAGAGAGCTTGGGCTGGATTTAATTAGATTTGATATGAGTGAGTATGGAGAAAAGCATGGAGCTTCTAAGCTAATAGGTTCACCTCCAGGGTATGTAGGATATGAAGAAGGAGGTCTTTTAATAGATACTATTAAAAAGAAACCAAATTCAGTTTTATTATTAGATGAAATAGAAAAAGCGCATCCAGACATATTAAATGTTCTTCTTCAAGTAATGGACTATGCAACATTAACTGATAATAAAGGTAGAAAAGCTGATTTTAGAAATGTTATAATTATAATGACTTCAAATGCAGGAGCTAAAGATTTAGGAAAGATACCTGTAGGTTTTGGCCGTGAAGAATTTAATGAGGATATTATAAAGAAAGAAGTAAAGAAATTTTTTACTCCTGAATTTAGAAATAGGTTAGATAAAAAAATAGTATTCAATGAGATAAATAAAGAAATGGCTTTAGAAATAGCAAAAAGAGAAATAGAAAAATTAAAAGAAAAGTTATATTCAAAAGATGTGAAAATAGATGTCACAGATGAAGTTATAAAATACATTAGTAAAAAGGGATTATCAAAAGAATTTGGTGCAAGAGAGATAATAAGATTGATAAATTCAGAAATAAAACCTTTATTTGTAGAGGAAATACTATTTGGAAACTTAAAAGATAAAGGCTATTGCAAGGTTATATTAGAAGATAACGAAATTAAAATTGAGCTTAAGTAATATTATTAATATAAAAAGTAGTTAAATCCTTTAGCTACTTTTTATATAAACTATTATAATTGTTTATAAGATTGTATAAATACTTGGAAATATAAATAAGAGGTGTAAAATGATAGAATTACAGAAAGAAACAAAAGATGAAAAAGAAGTACAAGAAGGAATAATAATTAAAGATATTAAAAAGGTTGAGAAGATATGGAAGAACCATGAAAATGGTGAAAGCTTAGATTATCATTTAGATAGAATGACAAAAGAAGAACTATTAAAGATTGGTAACAATTATGGAGTAAGAGGTTTAACAAGTTTAAAAAAGGCTGATTTAGAATTAAGAATAAAAGAAACTATTATAAGTAAATATGAATATATACTTGAATTTTTAGATGAAGATGCTTATATTTATTTGAAAGATGTAATAGATAAGGATGGGAATGAGGATTATAAAGGATCAGATTTAATAAATGCTAATTACTTTAGGGATAGAGGAATTATGTTTACAGGTGTAGATAAGGGAAAACTAAAGGTAGTTATGCCAAAAGAAATTTTAAACATATTAAAAGATAAGTTAGATATTAAATTAGAAGAAAACTCTAAGATGAATTCGGAAATAATTGATTTGACAGCTGGACTTATTTATTTTTATGGAGTTTGTAGAATTAAAGATGTAATTACAATATTAAAAGAGGAATATGAATTTAAATTAGATGAGAATAGGATTGAAAAGTTATTTAGATTAGGACAGGAAGTTGGGTATGATTATCAAGTAGATAGAAATATAATTTACCATATAGATGTAGATGATTCGGAAGATATTTTAGAAGTGATAGATAAAAATAAAGAATTAAGATATGAAAAATTCACTAGAAAAACTTTAATAAAAGCTTCACAACCAGACTATATTGAAGGTAATAAGGAAAGAATTAAGCTTGAAAAAGCATTAAATCAACTTTTTGTAATAGATAAAAAGATATTGAGAGAAGAGCTAGAAGGATTTGAGATAGCTATTAAAAATGAAGTTTCAAAACAAGAAGCTATAGATGTATTTTTAGAGGCTTATGAAATAGAAAATGAAGAAGAAAAAAATATATTAAAATATGAATTAGAAATGGTATATAAAGAAATAAGAAAGTGGTCATTAAAGGGTCATAAAATTAGCGAAATTGAAGGTAAAGAAAAAATAATAATTAATGAAGCTAAAGTAGGAAGAAACGATTTATGTCCCTGCGGTAGTAAAAAGAAATATAAAAAATGTTGTGGTAGATAAATAGGAGGGGTAATGTTAGGAGAAATATTATTAATATTAGGAGTTTTTGAAATACTATTAGGAATTGCCTTTTATTTGAGTAAACATAAAGGTTTTCTTTATAAAATATCTGAGTCATATATAGCTTTTAATAAAGGGATAACTTTAGGAGAATTAGAAAATAAAAATATAATAATAAAATTTTTAGGACAAACCATAGCTCTTGAAGGAGGAATGTATTTATTTTTAGGGGCTATCTCTATTTATACAAAAATGTATTTTTTAATAACTATAATATTAATTATTATTATTGAAGTTACCTTTTTTTATATTATAAGATCAAATTTAAATAAGTTTATGAATTTAAAAAAGTAATAGTATTTTAAATCTCAGCAAAGGTAAGAAAAAATTTGCTGAGATTTTTTGAGGTTATTAAGAGTTTTTATAAATATAAAAGAACATTTAAATCCCAATAGAATAGGATGTAATAGATGTACTATATGAAAAAATATAACTATTACCTTAGGAGGAAAAGAATGAATATCGATAAATATTTAGAAGAACTTGATCGTAAACATGGATGCTCAACAAATGAATGTATAGAAGAAAAAGAACTAGAAAATCATAAATGTTGTCCAAAACCAATATGCACTCCAGGACCAAGAGGACCACAAGGACCAGAAGGACCAAAGGGACCAAAAGGTGAACCAGGATGTATAGGACCAAGAGGGCCGCAAGGACCAGAGGGACCACAAGGCGAATCGGGTTGCTGTGGAGAATGTGGTAAAAGAGGCCCAATGGGACCTCCAGGATGCCAAGGACCAAGAGGGCCAAAGGGAGAAATGGGATGTCCAGGACCTAGAGGACCTATGGGACCTGCAGGACCAAGAGGACCACAAGGTGCAAAAGGAGACACAGGAGCACAAGGAGCACAAGGATCACAAGGACCAAAAGGGGATACAGGAGAACAAGGGGCAGTAGGACCAGCAGGACCAGCAGGATCAACAGGACCTGCAGGACCGCAAGGGCCACAAGGACCAATAGGGTTACAAGGACCACTAGGAGAACAAGGACCAGCAGGAGCAACAGGTGCAACAGGAGCAATGGGAGAACAAGGTCCTCAAGGTATATCAGGACCAGTAGGAGCAACAGGTGCACAAGGATTACCAGGACCACAAGGACCTATGGGACCAGGAGGTCCAACAGGAGCAACAGGAGCACAAGGATTAGTAGGGCCGCAAGGACCACAAGGAGTATCTGGAGCACAAGGGCCAATAGGACCACAAGGACCAGTGGGACCACAAGGACCGCAAGGAGCACAAGGAGCAACAGGAGCAACAGGAGCAGCAGGAGCAGCAGGTCCAGGGGCTATGGTAGCTTTTGCATCAGGTAGTTCTGTAACTTTGTCTACTTTAGCTGGAGGAACAGTTGGATCAGTAGCTTTATTAGGTTTTGGAAATTCATTTTCAGGAAGTGTACTTTCAGGAGGAACAATAAATCTAGCACCAACTACAGCATTAGCTTATAATATGGCATTCCCAGTTTCAAGAAATAGTACTATAACATCAATAGCTGCATATTTCAGTAATACTGCTGCTTTATCATTAACAACCCCTGTAGCTATTACCGCAACATTATATAGCGCTTCAGCAACAAGTAATATATTTAGTCCTATTACAGGATCTACAGTAACCTTATGTCCAGTTGTGTCTGGAAATGTTCCAGCGGGAACGGTATATCATGGAATATCATCACTTAATGTAAGCGTACCAGCTGAAACACGTTTATTGTTAGTATTCTCTATTAGAGGAACAATAGCGACTACAATTGCAGGTTTTGCTAGTGCAGGTATAACAATAAATTAATAAAACAATAAAATAGCAGCCAAGGCTGCTATTTTAATTTATTATAGGTGATATATTGTATATAGGATGCTTAGATAAATGAACTTTTTTAATTAAATTAATTACTTCTAGAGCAATATCTTTATCGCATTGAAATTCTAATTTAATATTATCATGTAAAGTAGTTATAGATGGATTAGTACTTATTTTTGTATCTGAAATCTGTTTTTCATAAGGGGAGCTAACTAAGATTATAAAATAATTATTCTTTTCATAACCAAGACATAATGAACCTAGATTGTCTAGTTCATTTATAAATTTATCTAAATAAGTATCAGAAAGATATATTTCAAACTTGACCTTTGTATAATTCATATAATGACCTCCTAAAATTATTAAGCCTACTTATATATATTACAAAAATAATAATAAAATGATTAAATAAAGAAAATTTATAATTAAATTAAGGAAATACATATTAAATTACAACAATAATATAAAAAATATTGTAAAAATATGAAAGATGTTTAACGAATAACTTTTTAAAACTAATTTGAATATTATATATTATAAAAGGGAATTAAGAGGTGATTTTATATGAGTACATTATTGACGATAATAGGAATTATAATTTTTATAGCAACGATTTTTGAAGTCATAAGAAATCTTATAAATGAAAAAAGATATATTAGAAAAAGAGCAAAGGTTGTAGGATTTGAAAGTTATAATTATTTAACAGTTACAAAGGACAAAAATAATATATACAATCCAATTATTATGCCTATATTAGAATTTGAAGAAGAAAATAAAAAAATATTAGTAGGGATTAATGATTATAAAAAGATAAATGATTTTCAAGAAGGAAAAGAAATAGATATAATATATAAAAAAGGAAATGAATATACGGTTAAGATATATAGAAAAAAATATGGCTATTATTATCTAATTATGATAATAAGTACAATAAATATACTTTTAACTATAAATAGTTTTTAAAATAAATGTTCATTAAAAAGACAATGTAAAAGTTAGGTATAGGAAAAATTAATTTTTATAATAAGGATAGTAATAAATTGTAATTGCTATCCTTTTTAAAATTAAAATTAATATATACGTATTATAACTTAGTACTTAAAAATTATTAATATAAATAATAGATTCTATATATTAAAATACTAAAGTTGAAGGAAATAGTATATAATTATAGTTAATATTACAATAGCTAGACATAAGAAGAATAATTATATTAAGAAGGGATAAAGATACAAGGATGAAAAAATATAAAGTAGCAAATGAATTATTGGTAAAGATATTTAATGATATATTAGAAATTGAAGAAAGTGCTTTAAGAAATGGAGAATTTTCTAATCTTTCAGTAAGAGAAATACATATTATTGATGCCATAGGAATTAAAGAGCAAAGAATGATGACAGAAGTAGCAAAGGACTTAAATATAACTGTAGGAACATTAACAACAGCAGTAGATAGGCTTATAAAAAAAGGGTATGTAGAAAGAAATAGAATAGAAGAAGATAGAAGAGTTGTTATGGTGAAGATTACCGAAAAGGGAATTAAAGCTAAAGATATTCATGAAGAATTTCATAAAGAAATGGTTAACTCAATGATGGTAGATCAAAGTGAAGAAGAAATTGAAATTTTACTAATTTCTTTAGGAAAATTAAATAAATATTTTAAAAATAAATATGAAAAAATGAAATTATAATAGAAAGTTGATAGGGGAAGAGATTATGAGTAACAATAGTTTAGAGGTTGCAAGGTATGGCATTCAGATGGCTCTTTCAACAAGAGAAGAAGAAGAAGAATTAAAAATAGTTCTTAGAAAGAAGAATATATTAGCGACAGCTGTGAATATTGGAGGCAATATTAGTGATTCGACTTCAAAGATTTTGGAAAGAGCTTTAGTTGCATCAAAGAGAAACGGGGTTATAAGAGAAGAACATTTACATGAAGGTGCAGTTGTTGGAGCTACGAGAGATGCTTTAATGCAAATATTTAACAGAGCTAGTGGTCAAAATGTTGGAGGGAAAATTGGTATTGCAAGACAAGGAGAACATTTAAGTGTTTGTATATTTTTAAGTGTTGGATTACTACATTTAAACGAGGTAGTAATAGGGCTTGGTCATAGAGTTGTACCAGAATAAAAAACATAATTATAATTTACAAAAAGATATAATTGTGATATCATAATTTAAACATAAAAAAGACAACATATTAAGTTGTCTATAAAACTTCAAAAAAATAATGAAACTATATTACTAATAGGTAAAATACAAACTATTAATAATATAGTTTTATTGCAAATGTAGAATTAATAAAATGTAGAATAGTAGAAGTTGAAGTTTTATAAAAAATAGGAGGATGGTAAAAATGGTAGGTAAAAAAAGAATAAGGTTAATAATTTTAGGATTATTAACAGCAACGAGCTTAGTTGGATGCAGTACAGAAAAAAAGTTAACTAATAATAAGGAAAGTATAAAAATTGGTATAACTCAAATAGTACAGCACCCAGCATTAGATGCCTCAAGAGAAGGATTTTTAGAAGGTTTAAAAGAAAATGGCTATATAGATGGAGAAAATATTGAATTAGACTATCAAAATGCCCAAGGAGATGGACAGACATCTCAAACTATAGCACAAAAGTTTACTTCAGATAAAAAGGATTTAATACTTGCAATAGCCACATCATCAGCACAAGCTGTATATAATTCAACTAAGGAAATACCAACAGTTTTTACGGCTGTAACAGATCCGGTTAGTGCTGAAATAGCAAAAAGCTGGGCAAGTTCTGGTACAAACCTAACTGGTGTTTCAGATATGGTTTCAGTAGATAAACAATTAGGTCTTCTTTTAAAGTTAAAACCAGATGTGA
This sequence comes from Clostridium sp., assembly GCA_029257045.1. Taxonomy (GTDB): domain Bacteria; phylum Bacillota; class Clostridia; order Clostridiales; family Clostridiaceae; genus Clostridium. Next base: position 50,228 of record JARIDB010000116.1, on the reverse strand, counting down.
AAACTTTAGGAGTAATTTTTAATACTTCAGAACCTAACTCAGAAGTGCAGATAGAAGCATTAAAAAAAGAAGCTAAAAATTTTAATTTAATTATAAAGGAAATTGGAGTTACTAATGTAAATGAAATAAACCAAAATTTAACTGCAGGTATAGGTAGTATTGATGCTCTTTATACCCCAACAGATAATACAGTAGCATCTGCCTTTGATTTGATTACCAAGATAGCATTAAAATACAATATACCAATTCTTGGAGCTGATGAAGCTATAGTTGAAAAAGGGGGATTAGTAGCTATAGGAATAGATTATTTTACATTAGGAAGAGAAACAGCTTATAAAGCGGTTCAAATATTAGAAGGAAAAAAACCAGAGGATATTGAAATTACAACTTTAAGTGATATGAGTATTACAATTAATGAAGATGTAGCAAATAAACTTGGAATAAAGATCCCTAATGAAATTAGCGAAAAAGCAAAGATTGTTAATGGGGGGATTAATTAATGGGTTTAATTTTAAATATATTAGAACAAGGGTTATTATTTGGAATTGTAGCTATTGGAGTTTATATAACCTATAAAATACTTGATTTCCCTGATTTATCAGTAGATGGAACTTATCCTTTAGGAGCTTCAATTTGTGCAGCTTTATTGATAAAAGATGTTAACCCTTGGATTGCAATACTTATTGCAACTATAGGAGGAGCTTTAGCTGGTCTTACTACTGCAATTTTAAATGTAAAGTTAAAAATAACTAACTTAATGTCAGGGATTTTAGTAATGATAGGATTGTATTCTATTAATTTAATGATAATGGGAAAGTCTAACATTCCACTTTTTAATACAAAAAATGTTTTTTTTCATGAAAACAAAATAATAATAATAGGATTAGTAATATTAGTTATAAAAGTTTTATTTGATTTATTCTTAAAAACTAAAACAGGAAATCTTTTATTTGCAGTTGGAGATAATGAGCAGTTTGTTACTTCTCTTGGAGTAAATAAAAATTCAATTAAAATAATTGGTCTTATGATAAGCAATGGGTTAGTAGCCATGGCAGGAGCTTTAACAGCACAGTATCAAGGCTTTGCAGAAGTTAGCATGGGAACCGGTATAGTAGTTATGGGACTTGCAGCAGTTATTATAGGAAGTTCTATATTTAAAAAGCTAAGCTTTATTAAAGTAACCACTTTATCAATTTTAGGATCAATAATATACAAGCTATCTATAGCTTTAGTTCTTAAGTTAGAAATAGATCCGAACTACTTAAAACTTATGACGGCTATAATAGTAATAATAGCTTTAAGTGTTGATTCAGGAGCTATAAATATGAAAAGGAAAAAGAAAAAGTCTGTTAAAAAAAATATTTCTATAGATAAAGGCGGTGAAGTTCATGTTACAGATAAAAGAATTGCACAAGGTCTTTAATGAGAATACAATAAATGAAAACAAGGTATTTGATAGTTTTTCTTTAGAAGTAGAAAAAGGAGACTTTATTACTATAATAGGATCAAATGGAGCTGGAAAATCCACTTTACTAAACATTATAGCAGGAAATATTTTATTAGATTCAGGGGAAATAACTATTGATAGTACAGATATTTCAGATGAAGATGAGCATAAAAGAGCAAAGATTATTGGAAGGGTGTTTCAAGATCCATCTTTGGGAATTGCCCCTAATATGAATATACTAGAAAATATAGCCTTAGCAGAAAATAAAGGTAAAAGATATGGACTAAAGTTTGGTATAAATAAAAAGAAGATAACTTATTATAAAGAACTATTGGCTGAATTAGATTTAGGTCTAGAGGATAAACTTTATACAAAAGTAAGTTTATTATCTGGAGGACAAAGGCAAGCTTTAACTTTATTAATGTCAACCATGTCTAATCCAAAATTACTTCTGTTAGACGAGCATACAGCGGCTTTAGATCCTAAAACTTCTATAAAGATAATGGATATAACAGAAAAGATAATTAAAGAAACAAAGATTACAACTTTAATGATAACTCATAATTTGAAACAAGCTATAAAGACAGGTAATAGATTAATAATGATGCACAGAGGAAAAGTTATAATAGATGTAAAAGGAAAAGAAAAAGAAGAATTAACAACTAAAAAACTTATGAAACTTTTTGAGGAAGCAAATCTTAATGGAGAGTTAAGTGACAGAAGTCTTTTAGGATAAAAAATAAGCCGTATTTTTATACGGCTTATTTTTTATATATATCTTAGAATGGGAATTAGTTATTTAAAGAGGCGGTTGATATAAAAATAACAATTATATTAGATATATGATGCAAAATAAAAAAATAAAAATTAGTAAATATTAAAAAACTTTAAAATGTAAAGGATATTAAATGATAAAATATCAAAAAAGCTTATAAAAGAGTCTTTTAATAAACAATATGATAAAAAAAGAAAAATTGATATTTTTTTAACAAAAATAGATTGACAAAAATTAAACAAAGATATAAAATAAATTTATAAGATGAATATTAATTAAAGCAAAACAACAAAATAATAAAGAGATATTAAAAAATATAATTTAATATATAGGGAGGATTTACAAATGGAAGTTACTAATGCTCAAGAATTAACACAAAGAATCAAGGATTTAAGAGAGGCTCAAAAGGTATTTGCAACTTATACCCAAGAACAAGTTGATGAAATTTTTAGACAAGCAGCTATGGCAGCTAATAACAATAGAATTAAGCTTGCTAAAATGGCAGTTGAAGAAACAGGAATGGGAATAGTTGAAGATAAGGTTATAAAAAACCACTTTGCAGCTGAATATATATATAACCAATATAAAGATATGAAAACTTGTGGAGTAATTGAGGAAGATAAAACTTTTGGAATAACAAAAGTTGCAGAACCAATAGGAGTTATTGCAGCTATAGTTCCTACAACAAATCCAACATCTACGGCAATATTCAAAACATTAATAGCTCTAAAAACTAGAAATGGAATAATTATATCACCACATCCAAGAGCTAAAAATTCTACAATAGAAGCAGCTAAAATAGTTTTAGAAGCAGCAGTTAAGGCTGGAGCTCCAGAAGGAATAATAGCTTGGATAGATAAGCCTTCAGTAGAACTTTCACAAAATGTTATGGCTGAGTCAGATATCATATTAGCAACTGGCGGACCTGGGATGGTTAAAGCTGCTTATTCATCAGGAAAACCAGCACTTGGAGTTGGAGCTGGAAATACACCAGCTATAATAGATGAAACAGCAAATATTAAAATGGCAGTAAACTCAATATTACTTTCAAAAACTTTTGATAATGGAGTTATATGTGCATCTGAACAAAGTATTGTAGTTATAGATAAAATTTATGAAGATGTAAAAAGAGAATTAAGCCTTAGAGGAGCATATATACTTAAAAGTGATGAAATAGATAAGGTTAGAAAAGTAATATTAAATGATAAAGGAGCTTTAAATGCAGATATAGTTGGTCAATCAGCTTACAAAATTGCAGAAATTGCAGGAGTTACAGTTCCAATGTCAGCTAAAGTTTTAATAGGTGAAGTAGAATCTGTTGAACTTGAAGAACCTTTCTCTCATGAAAAATTGTCACCAGTTTTAGGAATGTATAAAGTTAAATCTTTTGATGAAGCTTTAGTTAAAGCAGATAGACTGATAGAACTTGGAGGCCTTGGACACACATCAATATTATATACTGATGCTATGAAGTCAAAGGATAGGATTAGAAAATTTGGTGCTGTTATGAAAACTGGTAGAACATTAATTAATATGCCAGCAGCTCAAGGTGCTATAGGAGATATATTTAACTTTAGATTAGCACCTTCTTTAACCTTAGGTTGTGGATCATGGGGTGGAAACTCAATATCTGAAAACGTAGGACCGAAACAATTAATGAATGTTAAGAGTGTAGCTGAGAGGAGAGAAAATATGCTTTGGTTTAGAGTTCCTGAAAAAACTTACTTCAAATATGGTTGTTTACCAGTAGCTCTTGAAGAACTACATGATATGAATAAAAAGAAAGTATTTATAGTTACAGATAGAATGCTTGATGAATTAGGATATACAAATAAAATTACTTCAGTTCTTGAAACTTATGGAATAGATTTTAGAGTGTTTTCAGATGTAGAACCAGATCCAACATTAGCATCAGCTAAAAAGGGTGCAGAAGCAATGCTTGCGTTTGGACCAGATGTAATAATTTCTCTAGGTGGTGGATCACCAATGGATGCTGCGAAAATCATGTGGGTTATGTATGAGCATCCAGAAGTTAGATTCGAAGATTTAGCTATGAGATTTATGGATATAAGAAAAAGAGTATATAAATTCCCAACTATGGGCGAGAAAGCAATGATGGTTGCAATTCCAACATCAGCAGGTACTGGTTCAGAAGTTACACCATTTGCTGTTATAACAGATGAGCAAACAGGAATAAAATATCCATTAGCTGACTATGCACTAACACCTAATATGGCAATAGTAGATGCTGAACTTATGATGAGTATGCCAAGAGGATTAACCGCTGCATCAGGAATCGATGTATTAGTTCATGCAATAGAAGCTTATGTTTCAGTTTTAGCGTCAGAGTATACTAACGGATTAGCTTTAGAAGCAATAAGACTTGTATTTAAATATTTACCACAAGCTTATGATGAAGGACAAACAAATATTAAGGCTAGAGAAAAAATGGCTCATGCAGCATCAATAGCAGGTCTTGCATTTGCAAATGCTTTCCTTGGAATTTGTCACTCAATGGCACATAAATTAGGTGCTTTCCACCATATACCACATGGAACAGCTAATGCATTATTATTAAATGAATCAATTAAATTTAATGCTTCAAATTCTCCAACTAAGCAAGCGGCTTTCCCACAATATAAGTATCCAAATGCTGGGTGGAGATATGCTAGAATAGCTGATTATCTACAATTAGGTGGAAATACTGAAGAAGAAAAGGTTCAATTATTAATAAATGCTATTGAAGAATTAAAAGCAAAAGTTAATATGCCAAAATCTATTAAAGATGCAAGAATAACACCAGAAAGTTTCTATGAAACAATAGATGAAATGGTAGAACAAGCTTTTGATGATCAATGTACAGGAGCTAATCCAAGATATCCATTAATGAGTGAAATAAAAGAAATGTATATTAATGCTTTTGAAGGTAAAAAAGAAGTAAAAGAAGTTAAAAATACTAAAAAAGCTACAAAATAATTAAATAAGTTATCCCTATTAAAATTAGTATAATGAACCTAATTGATTTTTTGTAAATCAATTAGGTTCATTTTTTTATGTCATAAAATTAAAAAAATATGATATTATTTATATAAGTTATAATAAATACTTTAAATTTGATTAAATTATATAGAACTATATAAGATTAAAAAAGGAGATAAGAATGAAAAGAAGACTAATACTTATAAGTCAAATAACTTTAATATTTCTACTTTTAGTAGGTTGTAAAAGAGGAGAAGTTAATAATAAGAAAGAAAAGGAATTAAAAGAAACTACAGATTTAGTTTTATCCTATAATGATGGTTACGATGAAACTATGAAAAAACATATAAATGAAGGTGATTTTTACATTTGTAATTATAAAGAATTTTATTCTTTATATTTTGGAGAGACTATAATCGAAAAATATGAAAGTGAAATAAAAAATATTAAAGAAATGAATGGACAATATGTAGTAGACCTAATATTAAATATTGAAGCTAAATCAACAGAAATTCATGAAGATGAGGATGGGAATAAAGGGAGTGATACTGCAATAGGTGAAAACATTCCTGTAGAGATTATTTTGAAGAACAAGGATGGAGAATACTATATTACATCTTTTACAGAATATGAAGATTTGGAAAAAGCAGCAGAACTTAATGAAAATTTTAAATAAAGTGGAAGAGGGGGATTGTTTTGGATATAAATAAAGATAAAGGGAGACCTTTAGCAGATAAGCTTAGACCTAAGAATATTGAAGAGGTTTTTGGACAGAAACATGTAGTTGGAAAAGGTAAGGTTTTAAATAATATAATAGATTCAAAGATAATTCCAAATATTATTTTAGTTGGGCCACCAGGAACAGGAAAAACTACAATAGCTAGGATTCTTGCTAAAGAAAGTAACAAGACTCTTTACATGATAAATGGAACAACAACAAATACTGAAGAAATTAAAGATGTCATTGACAAAATAGGAACCTTTGAGGCTTTAAATGGAATAATACTATATATTGATGAAATTCATTATTTAAATAAAAAGGTTCAACAAATTTTATTAAAATATATTGAAAATGGTGATATTACACTTATAGGCAGTACTACGGAAAATGCAAATTTCACAATATTTAAGGCTGTATTAAGTAGAAGTATATTAATTGAACTTAAGGCTCTAAATACTCAAGATATTATTTCTGGTATAGAAAGAGGAGTAGAACTATATGAAAAAGAGTATGATATTAAAATTGAAATATCTAAAGAGAGTTTAACTTATATAAGCGAAATATCATCTGGAGATATGAGAAGAGCTTTAAATGTTTTAGAACTTGCTTTTAATTCAAAATATAGAGTAAATATTAAAGAAATTAATATTATTTTAGAAGATTTATTAAACTTTAATATAAGTACTATTACTAATTATGATAAAGACGGGGACAGCCATTATAATTCTTTAAGCTATCTTCAAAAAAGTATTAGAGGATCAGATGCAGATGCAAGTATTCATGCATTAGCTAGACTTATTAAAAGTGGAGATATAAACTCTATCTGCAGAAGACTTTTAGTAATTGCCTCAGAGGATGTAGGGCTTGCTTATCCTCAAGGTATTTCAATTGTTAAGGCTTGTGTAGATACTGCTTTAATGGTAGGTTTTCCTGAGGCTAGAATACCTCTTGCTGAAGCGACAATATTATTAGCAACGGCACCAAAATCAAATTCTGCTTATTTAGCCATAGATAGAGCTTTAGAAGACTTAAATAATATGGATGTAGGAAGAATTCCAAGTCATTTATTAGATAAAAACACAAATGAGAGTAAATATAATAAAACTATATATAAGTACCCACATGATTATGATAATAATTATGTGAAGCAACAGTATATGCCTGAAAAGTTAATGAAAATAGAGTATTATATACCTCAAAACAATAAGTATGAAGAAAATATAAAAAAATATTGGAAAATTATAAAAGATTAAATATTTAAATATTTAAATTGAAAACTTTATTTAAAGATTTCAATTATTGACATGAAATTATGTATTTGATAATATATAAAAGTAAAGACTAGTAAAATAGTCAACATTAAAGAAGGTGAATAAAATGAAGCTTTCTACTAAAGGTAGATACGGTGTTAAGGCAATGGTAGACCTTGCTATTCATTATGGAAACTTACCAGTTTCTATAAAAACAATATCTGAAAGACAAAATATATCAGAATATTATTTAGAACAATTATTTTCACCATTAAGAAGAGCTGAACTTATTAGAAGTATAAGAGGTGCTCAAGGTGGATATGTATTAAATAGAGAACCTAGAGATATAACAGTAGCTGATGTTATGAATGTATTAGAAGGACCAGTTGAAATTGCAGAATGCATTGAAGGTACTGAATGCGATAATATAGATTTTTGTGCTACAAGGTTATTGTGGGAAAAAATTAAAAACAGTATAGATGAGGTTATGGAAAATATAACCCTTCAAGATATAGTTGATGACTATATAAATATGAAAGAAGAAAGCCGATTCTTAAGGATGGCAAAAAGGAGTTAACAGATATGAGAAATGTATATATGGACTATGCAGCAACTACATATGTAAAGCCGGAAGTTTTAGATGAAATGATACCATACTTTACTGAAAAGTATGGTAATCCATCTTCTTTTTATGGTATTTCAAGAGAAACTAAAATGGCAATTGACAAGGCCAGAAATAGAGTTGCTAAAGCTTTAAACTGTGAACAAAATGAAGTTTATTTTACAGGGGGGGGATCAGAAGCTGACAACTGGGCAATAAAAGGTATTGCTAAGGCGAATAATAAAAAAGGAAATCATATAATTACTACAAAAATAGAACATCATGCTATTTTACATACTTGCGAGTATTTAGAAAAGAATGGATTTGAAGTTACTTATTTAAATGTAGATAAAGAAGGTTTTATAAATTTAGAAGAATTAAAGAATGCTATTACAGATAAAACTGTATTAGTTTCAATTATGTTTGCAAATAATGAAATAGGTACTATACAACCTGTTAAAGAAATAGGTGAAATATGTAGGGAAAGAAAAGTACTATTCCATACAGATGCAGTTCAAGCTGTAGGTAATATTAATATTGACGTTAAGGATATGAATATAGATTTATTATCTCTAGCAGGTCATAAAATTTATGGACCTAAGGGAATAGGAGCTCTTTATATAAGAAAAGGCGTAAGAATTGATAATCTTATTCATGGTGGTGGACAAGAAAGGGCTAGAAGAGGTGGAACAGAAAATACTCCTTCAATAGTTGGCCTTGGAAAAGCTATAGAAATTGCTACAGAAAATATAGAAGAACATAATAATAATCTAATAAAACTTAGAGATAGATTAATAGAAGGACTGTTGAAAGTTCCGCATACTAGACTTAATGGACCAAGTGGAGAGAAAAGATTACCTGGAAACTCAAATATAACTTTTGAGTTTATCGAGGGGGAATCTATACTATTATCGCTAGACTTTGAAGGTGTATGCGGATCAAGTGGAAGTGCATGTACATCAGGATCATTAGATCCATCTCATGTGCTTTTAGCTATAGGACTTCCTCATGAATTAGCTCATGGTTCTTTAAGACTAACTTTAGGTGATTCTTCAAGTGAAGAGGATGTAAATTATGTGTTAGAAGTAGTACCACCAATAATAGAAAGACTTAGAAATATGTCTCCATTATGGGAAGACTACTTAAAAGAAGGGAGAAAAAGTTATGATGTATAGTGACAAAGTAATGGATCACTTTAGAAATCCTAGAAATGTTGGAGAAATTATAGACGCCAATGGAATAGGGGAAGTTGGAAACGCTAAATGTGGAGATATAATGAAGGTCTATTTAAAAATTGAAGAAAACATTATAAAAGATGTTAAATTTAAAACCTTTGGATGTGGGTCAGCAATTGCTTCATCATCAATGGCTACAGAATTAATAAAAGGTAAAACAGTAGAAGAGGCTTGGAGACTATCAAACAAAGCAGTTGCAGAAGCCTTAGATGGACTTCCTGCAGTGAAAATGCATTGCTCTGTATTAGCTGAAGATGCTATACATAAAGCAATAAATGATTACAGAAAAAATGAAGGCCTAGAACTTTGGGACTTTAGTGAACATAATCATGATGAATTACATAGTAATGTTCATGGGGAAGAGTAGGATATAAAATGGGTAAAAAAGTAGTTATAGGTATGAGTGGCGGAGTTGATAGTTCTGTCGCAGCATATCTTTTAAAAGAACAAGGTTACGACGTAATTGGAGTAACTATGAAACATTTTGATGATGAAGCAGAGGATTATGTTGAGAGAGAAGGGGGATGCTGCTCTTTATCATCTGTAGAAGATGCAAGAAGAGTTGCTGATAAACTTGGAATTCCCTTTTATGTACTTAATTTTAAGGAATCCTTTAAAGAAAAGGTTATAGATTATTTTGTAGAAGAATATATGGAAGGAAAAACACCTAACCCATGTATTGCATGTAATAAACATATTAAATTTGATGAATTTTTAAGAAGAGTTAAAGGTATAGGGGCTGATTATGTAGCTACTGGTCACTATGCAAAAATTAAAAAAGATGATAATGGCAGATACCTTTTAATTAGAGCTGATGATGATAAAAAGGATCAAACATATGCTTTATATAATTTTACTCAAGAACAATTAAGTGAAACTTTAATGCCTTGTGGGGAATATACTAAAGATAAAATAAGAGAAATTGCAAAGGAAATAGGTCTTGCAGTTCACAATAAAAAAGATAGTGAAGAGATTTGTTTTGTAACAGATAATAATCATGGTAATTTTATTAGTAAAGCAAGACCAAATGGTGTTAGAGAGGGAAACTTTGTGGATAAGACTGGTAAGATATTAGGAAAACACAAAGGTATAGTTTACTATACGATAGGACAAAGAAGAGGTCTAGGAATGGCTTTTGGAATGCCTGTTTTTGTTACTAATATTAATGCGGCAAAAAATGAAGTGGTACTTGGTTCTGAAGATGATGTGTTTAAAACAGACTTAATAGCTAAAGATATTAATTTTATTCCTTTTGAAAAATTAGAAGAAGAAATAACTGTTACAGCTAAGGTTAGATATCAGGCTATACCTTCCGAATGCACAATTACACCTTTAGAAGATGGAAGAGTTAGGGTTTCTTTTAAAGAAAAACAAAGAGCTATTACAAAAGGGCAATCTGTTGTATTTTATAATGGAAATATTGTAGTTGGAGGCGGAATCATAGAAGAAATAATTTAATTTATAAAATTCTCATAGAAATATGAGGATTTTTTTTGCTCTTTATGGAAATAATATAAGTAAATTCTATAAGGGGGAGTAGTTGTGATTAAGAGTAAAGATTTTTACTTATTGAAGGTTTATGATACAAAGGGAAAGTATCTAGGAACTGTTGATGATATATATATTGATTTTTACAAGGAAAAAGTAGAAGGATTTTCTATATCAAATTTCTTTAAATTTAGTAAAAAAAACTTTGTTAAAAAAGAAGATATTATTTCAATGGAAGAAGTGATTATAGCTAAAGCTTTAAACTTTAAAACAGGTATTCCATTTAAAGCTATTAAAGATATGGATATAAAGGATAAGAAAAATGTTATGAAAGGAGTTCTTGAAGAATTGATAATAGAAAAAGAAGATTTTTCAATAAAAGGCCTTACAATGAGTTCTGGAATATTTGATAAAATGTTTAAGGGAAAGGAAATTCTACTTCTAAAAAATTGCATTTTAGGTGAAGACTTTGTCTTATATAAAGGAAGTGAAGAGGTAAAGTTAAAAAGTTTGCCTAGAAGTAAAAAAGAATGATAGATAATAATAAAATAAAGAAAATAATTAAACCTTTCATAATATCATTAGTTGTCTTTATAATAATATTTATTTATTTGAAAAGTAAAATTATAAATTCTATAATAAATATTCTTTTTATAAGTTTTATTTTATCTTATAGCTTAAAGCCAATAATAAACTATATAAGAGATAGATTTAGACTAAGCAAAAAAACATCATCTATAATAGTTATATTAATAATATTATTTGGAATGGTTACTTTTGTATATAAGTTTATTCCGAATTTACTTAGAGAAAGTAACAGTATAGGTAATATATTAGATGGTATTGACAAATATGCTATGGAGATAGCGTATAAGATGAAAATAAATGATGTCGAGTTCTTTAAAAAGATATATATTGAGGTAAGTGAAAAATTAAATTTCTTTTTTAGGGAGATATCAGAAAATATATTAGATAATCTTATTACATATTTTGAAAGTATTATATCCTTGGCAATTTTACCTATAGTAACTTACTATTTTCTAGTAGATGGTGAAGTTATATATAATAAGATACTTTTAATATTACCTACAAAAAATAGAATAATTATTAAAAAAATTATTGGAAACATAGATAAGGTTTTATCAAAATATATAATAAGTCAATTATTTTTATCTTTTATAGTTGGTATTTTAACATTAGTAACTTTATTTTTTCTAAATGTAAAATTTTTCATAGCTCTTGCAATTATTAATGGAATATTTAATATAATTCCTTATTTTGGACCTATATTAGGAAGTATTCCAGCAGTTATTGTAGCTTTAATAGATGATCCTAAAAAGGGGTTATATACTTTGTTTTTTATGTTTTTAATTCAACAAATTGAAGGTGATATATTAGCTCCTAAAATAACAGGAGATTGTACAAATATGCATCCTATTGTAATTATTATATTACTTTTAATTGGAGAAAAATTTGGCGGAATAATGGGTATGATAATTGTAGTGCCTATTGGAGTAATAATTAAAGTTATATACGATGATATAAACGATTACTTATTTTAAAAAATATTGACATTATAAGGGGGTTACCATATAATTTAATGAGAAATTAAAATTTAATATTAGCGATGATAAGAATGAGTAGGAATTTTATTCTATATAAAGAGACGAAGGGGTTGGTGAAACCTTCTTATAGAAAATATTTTGAAGCTATCTTTGAGCTGTAATTAACTAAGTGATGTATTTATACATAATTAGGGTGGTACCACGGAACTTACGCTTTCGTCCCTTGTTTTCAGGGATGAAGGCTTTTTTATGTTGAAGTAAGAAAATTATAATCATATGGAGGTAATAATATGAAATACATGGGATTAAATGAATTAAGAGAAGAATATTTAAGGTTTTTTGAATCAAAAGGACATTTAAGGTTGGATAGTTTTCCACTAGTTCCTAAAAATGATAAGTCATTATTATTGATAAATGCAGGGATGGCACCTTTAAAACCTTATTTTACAGGAGTTCAAACTCCACCAAGAAATAGAATCACAACTTGTCAAAAATGTATTAGAACAGGTGATATAGAAAATGTAGGTAAGACTTCAAGGCATGGTACCTTTTTTGAAATGCTTGGAAATTTTTCTTTTGGAGATTATTTTAAAGAAGAAATTATTCCATGGGCTTGGGAATTTATAACTGAAACATTACAAATACCTAAAGACAAACTTTATGTAACTATATATTTAGAAGATGATGAAGCTTTTGATATATGGTGTAATAAAACAGATGTAGATCCAAAGAGAATATTTAGACTAGGAAAAGATGATAACTTTTGGGAAATTGGAGTAGGCCCTTGTGGACCTTGTACTGAAATTCATTTTGATAGAGGTAACGGAGTAGTTACAACGGTTGATGAGTTTTTAAAAGCAGCTGATGAAGATATAATAGTTGAATTTTGGAATTTAGTATTTACTCAATTTGATAAAGATGAAGAGGGAAATTACAATAAATTAGCTAATCCAAATATCGATACAGGTATGGGACTTGAAAGAATAGCAACTATAATGCAAGGTGTAGATAATATATTTGAAGTAGATACTGTTAAAAACATTTTATCAAAGGTTGCAGATCTTGCGAATATAAAATATGGAGAAGATAAAAATAAAGATATATCATTAAGGATAATAACTGATCACGTAAAATCAGTAACAATTCTTATATCTGATGGTGTTCAACCAAGTAATGAAGGTAGAGGTTATGTTTTAAGAAGATTACTTAGAAGAGCAGCAAGACATGGAAGGCTACTTGGAATTAAAGGATTATTCTTAACTGAAATAGTTGAGTCTGTAGTAGAAAATTATAAAGTTGCTTATGGACAATTAGTTGAAAATAAAGAATATATTGAAAAAATAGTATCTCTTGAAGAAGAAAGATTTAATGAAACTATAGATTCAGGAATGAATATATTAAATGATTATATTGAAGAGATGAAAAATAATAAGGAAAAAGTATTGAAAGGTGAAAAAGCTTTTAAGTTATATGACACCTATGGATTCCCAATTGAACTTACAGAAGAAATTTTAGAAGAAAAAGAAATGACTGTAGACAAGGATTCTTTTAAAACAGAAATGGAAGAACAAAGACAAAGAGCTAGAAATGCAAGAGGAGAAACTTCTTACATGGGTAGTGATGAAAGTCCAGTAAATAAGATAGATAAAGATATAAATACTGAATTTATAGGATATTCAAACTTAGAAACTAAAGGGAATATTTTAGTGTTGGCAGATAATGATGATTTTAGAGACAAATTAACGGTAGGAGAAAAAGGATATGTAGTTACAGATAAAACTGTCTTTTATGCAGAAATGGGTGGTCAAGTAGGAGATAGAGGTGTTATAAAGACTTCTACTGGAGAAGCTTATGTTTATGAAACTAAGAAAAACATAGGTGGAAAAACGATTCATTATGTAAAAGTTACTGAAGGAGTTATTAAAGCAAAAGAAGAGGCTACATTATCAGTAGATAAAATAAGAAGAAGAAACATTGCAAAGAATCATACTGCAACTCATATGCTGCATGAAGCTTTAAAAGAGATTGTGGGTAAACATGTAAATCAAGCTGGTTCTTATGTAGACGATGAAAGACTAAGATTTGATTTTGCCCATTTTAAAGCTTTAACTTTAGAAGAAATTGAAATTGTTGAAAAACTAGTTAATGATAAAATAATGGAAGTATTTACTGTAGATACAAACTTAATGACTTTAGAAGAGGCTAAAAGTTCAGGTGCTATGGCTTTATTTGATGATAAATATGGAGACAAAGTTAGAGTGGTGAGTGTTGGTGATTTTTCAAGGGAATTATGTGGTGGAACTCATGTAATTAATTCGGGAGAAATTGGGATGTTTAAAATAGTTTCTGAAACTGGAGTTGCTGCAGGAATAAGAAGAATAGAAGCAGTTACAGCAAGTAATGCAATTAAGTTTATGGAAGAGAAACAAGAAATATTAAAAGAAGTGTGTATAACCCTTAAATGTGCAGAAAAAGATATAGTCAAGAAAATATCTTCTCAAGGTTTAGAAATTAAAGAAAAAGATAAAGAGATATCAGAACTTAAGAAAAAGCTTACTAATGGGTCGGAAAATGAAATTATAGAAGGAGCAAAGGAAATTAAAGGAATAAAGGTTGTAGCTTACTCAATTGACGGAGTAGATGCCAATTCGCTAAGAGATTTAGGTGATAAAATAAGAAATAAGATTTCAAGTGGGGTTGTAATTTTATTAAGTAATGCAGAAGGAAAAGTTAATCTAATTGCTATGGCTACAAAAGATGCTGTAGAAAAGGGCGTGCATTGTGGAAAGATAATTAAGGAAGTTGCATCCGTCGTTGGTGGCGGTGGCGGTGGAAGACCGGATATGGCTCAAGCTGGTGGTAAAAACCCTGAAAAAATAAGTGAAGCTATAGAAAAATCTTACTTAGTTGTAGATTCTTTATTAAAATAGTGTACTTTTAGAAGTTAATAGTTTATAATTGAATTATTAACTTATGAATAAAAAACCAAAAAAGTGATAGAATAGTATTAGATACATTAATATAAATTAAATATTAAGTAAGGGGGTGGGCTGCAATTAGCAGCGATTGTATGAATAATAACTTAGATCAAACAATGCAATTCAACTTAAACATCAACAAGGAAGACTTAACAAAGTCAATTATGACAGATGTTTACAATGCGTTAAAAGAAAAAGGTTATAATCCAATTAACCAATTAGTGGGATATCTTATTTCAGGTGACCCTTCTTACATTACAAGCTACAACGGAGCAAGGGCTTTATTAAGAAAACTTGAAAGAGATGAAATTCTTGAAGAAGTTATGAAATCTTATTTAGAAATAAAATAGAAAGTGCCCGTTTATACGGGCACTTTTTTTATAATATAAGGAGAAGTTAATGAGAATACTAGGTTTAGATGTAGGTTCTAAGACCATTGGAGTAGCTATAAGTGATCCATTAGGATGGACAGCTCAAGGCATTACTACCATAAAAAGAACAAAAAAAGAACAGGATATTGAAGAAATAAGAAAAATTTGTAATGAATATTCTGTTGAATCTATAGTTGTTGGATTGCCTAAAAATATGAATGGAACTATAGGAGATTCTGGAGAAAAAGTCATTAAGTTTTCAGAACAAATAAAAGAAGCCCTAAAGCTAGAAATAGAAATGTGGGATGAGAGATTAACAACTGTTGCAGCACATAAAGCTATGATAGAAGCAGATTTATCTAGAGCTAAAAGAAAGAAAATAGTGGATAAAATTGCAGCAATTTATATATTACAAGGATATTTAGATAGGCTAAGTAATAAATAAATATAAAGTTCCCAATTGAAAATTATTATTGACAAGTATGGATCTTAAAACTAAAATTATTAAAGGAGATATATTATGAATAAAGATTTAAAACAAATTGAATTATACGATGAAGATGGTGAATTAGTTAAATTAAATGTAGTTGCATTTTTTGATATGATTAATCCAGATAATGAGGAAAAAAGTGAATATATTATAGTATATGATGATAATTATACTGAAGAAGATATATTTGCATTAAAGGTTGATAAAGATGAAGACGGGGATGAACTTTTAATACCTATAGACGATGAAGTTGAACTTGCGGCAGTTCAAGAGGCTTACGATACAATATTTGCCGAAGAATAATATAATTTAAAAAATGATGCAGAGGAGTGTTGCATATGGAACAATCAACTAGTTTAGATTTTAGTGTACTAAAAGAAGAATTAAAGCAAAAGGGATATAAATTGACTCCTCAGAGAAGGGCTATAGTTGATACAATAATTGAAAAAGAAGGAGAACATTTAACTACAGAAGAGATATATGATGAAGTTAAGAAGAACTGTCCTGAAATTGGGTTGGCAACAGTTTATAGAACTATTATCTTATTAGAAGAACTTGGAGTTATATGTAAACTTGATTTAAATGATGGATGTAGTAGATATGAATTAGTCCGTAAAGATGAGGGACATAGGCATCATCACTTAGTTTGTAACGAATGTAAAAAGGTTATAGAAGTTCAAGATGATTTATTAGATGAACTTGAAGAAGAAGTTGAAAGATCTTATGGATTTAAGATAATAGATCATAGCGTCAAATTCTTTGGCGTTTGCAGAATGTGTCAAAGTAAAATAGAGGATTAATAATAAAGGAAAGGTTTCTTTATGAGACCATACCTTTATGTTACATAAATTTAAAAGAAGGAGGGGACATATTGAAAAACGAAAAAGCAAAAGTTAGACTTATTCCACTTGGTGGAATAAATGAAATTGGTAAAAATATAACTGCTATTGAATATAAAAACGATATTGTTGTTATAGATTGCGGACTCAAATTTCCAGATGAAGATATGTTCGGTATTGATTTAGTCATACCAGATGTTAGTTATTTAATAAAAAACAAAGAAAACGTAAGAGGAATATTCTTAACTCATGGTCATGAAGATCATATAGGAGCATTACCTTATGTATTAAAGCAACTTAATGTTCCTGTATATGGAACGAAGTTAACTTTAGGAATTGTTGAAACAAAGCTTAGAGAACATGGATTATTAAGTTCAACAGAACTTATAACCGTTAAACCAAGAGATGTTATAAAATTAGAGTCTGTTTCGGTAGAATTTATAAAAACAAACCATTCTATTGCAGATTCAGTTGCTATTGCAGTACACACTCCATTAGGGGCTGTATTACACACAGGAGATTTTAAAGTTGATTTTACACCTATTGATGGAGAACCTATGGACTTCGCAAGATTTGCAGAGCTAGGTAGAAAAGGTGTATTAGTAATGATGGCAGATTCAACAAATGTTGAAAAACCAGGATACACTATGTCAGAAAGAGTAGTTGGAGAAAATTTTGAAAAATTCTTCTCAAAAGCTACAGGAAGAATAATAGTTGCTACCTTTGCATCAAATGTGCATAGAATACAACAAATAATAGACGCAGCTAGAAAACAAAATAGAAAAGTTGCAGTTTCAGGCAGAAGTATGGAAAATATAGTTGGAGTTGCTCAAGAACTTGGATATCTTGATTGTAGTGGAGATATTTTAATTGGTGTAGATCAAATTAATAAATATAACAATGATCAAATAGTTCTTATAACTACAGGTAGCCAAGGTGAACCTATGTCTGCTTTAGCTAGAATGGCTAATTCAGAACATAGAAAAATTAACATTGTAGAAGGTGATACTGTAATAATATCAGCAACACCTATACCGGGAAATGAAAAGTTAGTTTCAAAGGTAATTAATCAATTATTCCAAAAAGGTGCAGATGTAATTTATAAAGCACTAGCTGAAATTCACGTATCAGGTCATGCTTGTAAAGAAGAATTAAAGCTTATGCAATGTTTAGTAAAACCAAAATTCTTTGTACCAATTCATGGAGAATATAGACATCTAAAACAACATGGAGAGCTTGCTATGTCTCTTGGTATGCCAGAAGATCATATATTAATACCAGAAAATGGTGGAGTTATTGAAGTAACTAGACAAGGAATTAAGAGAAATGGAATAGTTAATTCAGGACAAATTTTTGTTGATGGTCTTGGTGTTGGAGATGTAGGCAATATAGTTATTAGAGATAGAAAACATCTATCACAAGATGGTATATTAACTGTAGTTATAACTTTAAATAGAGAAACAAATGAAGTGGTAGCTGGTCCGGATATAATATCTAGAGGATTTGTATATGTTAGAGAATCTGAAAGATTAATGGATGAAGCAAAAGAAATAGTTAAAAATTCTCTTAGAGATTGTGAAGAAAAGAATATAAAAGATTGGTCTAGTCTTAAAGCTAGGATTAGAGACGATTTAAGACTACATCTTTATGAAAAAACTAAGAGAAGACCTATGATTTTACCAATAATCATGGAAATATAATCTATGTGTTGACATTTTGCCATAAAAAACTTAAAATGTTTATAGCATAAAAATAAAATGTTTTAATAAAAAATTGGATACATGCGTATCCAATTTTATTTTGGGAAAAATAATTTATAGGTTTACATTATAAATAATATTTATAGGTTTATATTATAAGTTATAATAATTGGAGGAATATAAATGGAATTAGTAACTAGAGAAGATATAAGAAACATAGCTATAATAGCTCACGTTGACCACGGTAAAACTACATTAGTAGATGCGCTTTTAAGAGAAAGCCATATATTTAGAAGTAATGAAAAATTAGAAGAAAGAGTAATGGACTCTAATGAAATTGAAAAAGAAAGAGGTATTACAATTCTTTCAAAGAATACAGCACTTAACTATAATGGTGTTAAAATAAATATTGTAGATACTCCAGGACATGCTGATTTTGGTGGAGAAGTTGAACGTGTACTTAAAATGGTTGATTCTGTATTATTAGTAGTTGACTCATATGAAGGTCCAATGCCTCAAACTAAATTCGTATTAAAGAAAGCATTAGAATTAAAATTGAAACCAATAGTAGTAATAAATAAAATAGACAAACCTAATGCAAGACCAGAAGAGGTTATTGATGAAGTTTTTGATCTATTTGTAGAATTAGGTGCAGAAGATGAGCAATTAGACTTCTCAATAATCTACGCATCAGCTAGAGAAGGTTTTGCAAGATATAATGTAGAAGATACAAACAGTGGAATGATACCGTTATTTGATACTATAATAAAAAGTGTTGACGCTCCAAAAGGTTATATGGATGGACCGTTCCAAATGCTTGTTACTACATTAGATACAAATGAATATGTAGGAAGAATTGCTATAGGTAAAATTCATAGAGGTAGAGTTAAGAGAAACGAGACTGTTACATTGGTAAGAGCAGATGGGACTAAATCAAATTATAAAGTATCAGCACTATTTACATATAATGGATTAAACAGAGAAGATGTTCAGGAAGCTGGTTTAGGAGATATAATAGCATTAAGTGGTATTCCAGATTGTAATATAGGAGAAACAATTGCAAGTGTTTTAGAGCCAGAAGCATTACCATTTTTAAAAATAGATGAACCAACTCTTAGCATGAATTTCATGGTAAATGATTCACCTTTTGCAGGAAAAGAAGGAAATTATGTTACCTCAAGACATTTAAGAGATAGA
Organism: Clostridium sp.; assembly: GCA_029257045.1. Lineage (GTDB taxonomy): Bacteria > Bacillota > Clostridia > Clostridiales > Clostridiaceae > Clostridium. The sequence goes on along the minus strand of JARIDB010000116.1, from coordinate 30,592 downwards.
TTATTGAAAGAACTTGAAACTAATGTAAGTTTAAGGGTTAATGAAATTTCAGCAGATTGCTTTGAAGTATCAGGAAGAGGAGAATTACATTTATCAATCCTTATTGAAACTATGAGAAGAGAAGGATTTGAATTCCAAGTGTCAAAGGCGAATGTTATATTTAAAGAAGAAAATGGAAAGAAAGTAGAACCTGTGGAGTATTTAACTATTGATGTTCCAGAAGAATTTATGGGACCTATTATGGAAAAATTAGGACCTAGAAAAGCTGAAATGGTTAATATGACATCAGCAGTTAATGGTTATACAAGATTAGAGTTTAAAATACCAGCAAGAGGTCTTATTGGATTCAGAAATGAGTTTATGACAGATACTAAAGGTAATGGTATAATGAACCATGTATTTAACGGATATGAACAATTTAAAGGTGAAATTCCAGGAAGAAGTAGAGGATCAATATGTTCTTTTGAACAAGGAGATGCTATAGCATATGGATTATTCAATGCTCAAGAAAGAGGAATTTTATTTATAAATGCTGGTATTCCAGTTTATCAAGGAATGATAGTTGGAGAATCTGCTAGAGCTGAAGATATAGATATAAATATTTGTAAAGGTAAGAAATTAACAAATACTAGAGCTTCTGGTTCAGATGATGCAGTTAAATTAATTCCACCAAGACAAATGTCACTAGAACAATGTTTAGAATTTATAAATTCAGATGAGTTAGTTGAAGTTACTCCTGAAAACATAAGAATGAGAAAGAGAACTTTAAACTCAGCTGATAGAAAAAAACAAATTAATAGAAACAAAAAATAATAAGTGAAATAACTTTATATGTTTATAAAAAAGTATTATAATAAACTAAATAGCCTTTTTAGGCTATTTAGTTTATATGTAGGGGGATTTTATGAAAAAATTTAATCCGAAAATAATACCTATAGTAATAATAGTATTGCTAATAATACTTCTTGGATTTTATAAAAGTACTATTAGGAATCCTGTAAAATCAAAAGAAGATATAGTGATTACTGTAGAAGAAGGGGAGAGCTTCTATAGGATATTGAATAAACTTAAAGAAGAAGGACAAATAAAAGGGTTACCTTTTATTAAACTTTATGTGAAATTTTTAAATGAAGACATAGAAGTAAGACCTGGTGAGTACATAATAAAAAATAACTCAACCCTAGATGAGTTAATTAAAGATTTAGCAACAGGAATTAATATGGATTTAATAAGCGTTACTATACCAGAAGGATTTTCTATAGATGAAATAGCTAATACACTTGAAAAAGAAGGTGTATGTAGCAAAAAGGATTTTATAGAAGCTTTAAAAAACTATAAGTTACCCTCTTATGTAGCAAAAAGGGAAAGTAAAAGATATGATTTAGAAGGATACTTATTTCCTGATACATATTTAATAAAAAAAGGTGAAAATCCAAAAGACATAATAAAAGTTATGATAAAAAGATTTGAAGAAGCGTTAAAAGAAGTAGAAAAGGAAACTGGAGTTTCTATAGAAAAGGAAGATATTGAAGATGTTATTATTAAAGCTTCAATGATAGAAAAGGAAGCCGTTTTAGATAAGGAAAGAAGCATTATAGCTTCAGTTATTGAAAATAGGCTTAATATTAATATGAGGCTTCAAATAGATGCTACGGTTATATATGCCTTAGGAGAACATGTAGATAAGGTTTTATATACACAGTTAGAATTAGATTCACCTTATAATACTTATCAAAATGATGGACTTCCAATAGGACCTATATCAAATCCAGGAATGGCTTCAATTAAGGCTACTTTAAAGCCAAAAGATACAGATTATTTATTTTATGTACTGCAAGATGATAAAAGTCATTACTTTACAGATAATTATGATGATTTTTTAAATAAACAAGAAAAATTAGGCTATTAAATATAAAAGACAAATTGGAGGATTTTTATGGGTGCTATAACTTATGATTATATGGAGAATTATATAAGAAGTCTTATACCTGAAAGTTATGGTAAATATAAAGACTTAGAAGATTTCGCCTTAGAAAATAAGGTTCCTATTGCTCAAAAAGAGACAGCAAAGTTTTTAGAGTTTATGATAAGCATGAAAAAACCCTTAAGAATTTTAGAACTTGGGACAGCTATAGGTTATTCTTCAATACTTATGTATGAAGCAGCTAAAACAAACCCTTTTATAACAACTATAGAACGTGATGAAAAGATGATAGAAATAGCTACTAGTAATTTTGAAAAGTACGGTTTGAAAGATAAGATAGAAATAAAGGCAGGAGATTGCCTTGAAGTTTTAGAAAACTTAGAAGAACCTTATGATTTGATTTTTATTGATGCTGGAAAAGGTCATTACAATCATTTTTTACCAAACTGTTTAAGATTATTAAGAGATGATGGTATTATTATTGCAGATAATGTTCTATTTAGGGGAATGGTAGCATCTGATGAATTAATAAAAAGAAGAAAAATAACAATAGTAAAAAGAATGAGAAAATATTTGGATTTAGTATCAGAGGATAGTAATTTAATTACATCTGTAATACCGATGGGGGATGGAATTGCAGTGACTAAAAGGAGGTAAAAACATGAAAAAACCAGAAGTTTTAGCACCAGCAGGAAGCCTAGATAGACTTAAAATAGCTATAGATTTTGGAGCAGATGCAGTTTATATAGGCGGAGGGAAATTAAACCTTAGAGCTTTTTCAGATAACTTTACAAATGATGAAATAGCTGAAGGCGTAAAATATTGTCATGATAGAGGGAAAAAGCTTTATGTAACAATGAATGTATTTCCAAGAAACCATGATTTAAAAGGTGCAGAAGAATATATAAAAGGACTAAGTGATTTAGGAATAGATGCTATTATAGTAGCTGATCCATCAATAATAATGGCTGCAAAAAGTGTAGCGCCAGATTTAGAGATTCATTTAAGTACTCAAGCTAATACAACAAATTGGATGGCGGCTAAGTTTTGGCATGAACAAGGTGCTAAAAGAGTAGTGCTTGCAAGAGAATTAACTTTTATAGAAATAAATACAATTAAAGCAAATATTCCAGAGGGTTGTGAACTAGAAGTATTTGTACATGGTTCAATGTGTATGGCTTATTCAGGTAGATGCTTAATATCAAACTATATGTTAGGTAGAGATGCAAATAAAGGAATATGCTCAAATGCTTGCAGATATAAGTATTTTTTAGTTGAAGAAACAAGACCTAATGAATATTATCCTGTTATAGAAGATGACGAAGGGACTTATATAATGAATTCAAAGGATTTATGTATGATAAAGCATATTCCTGAACTTATAAAAAGTGGAGTTCATTCCTTAAAAATAGAAGGAAGAATGAAGAATGAATTTTATGTAGCCTCTGTAGTCAAAGCATATAGAGATGCTGTAGATGCTTACTTTGAAGATCCAGACAACTATACATTTAATGAAGAATGGATGGATAACTTAATGAAAGTAAGTCATAGACCATACCATACAGGTTTCTTTTTTGGAAAAATGGGAGAGCAAAGCTATGATGAATCCTCATATATAAGAGATTATGAAATAGTTGGAATTGTTCAAGATTATAATGAAGAAACTAAGGAAGCAACTATATTACAAAAAAATAGAGTTTTTGAAGGCGATACTGTTGAAGTTTTAAGAGCTAAAACTCCATACTTTAATATTAACCTTGATGAAATGTATGATTTAGACAAAAAGGTAAAAGCAAGTGTTGCGAATAGAGCACATATGCTATTTAAAATAAAAACAGATACACCACTTAAAGTAAAAGATATGCTAATTAAAGGTAAAAAAGTTTTAGAGCTTTAGACGTAAGAAGGAGGAACTATAATGCAAAAGCCAATCCTAATTGGAATAACTGGTGGAACAGGATCTGGGAAAAGTAGTATTGCAGATGCTATCTATTCAAGTTTTTCGAATGAATGTATAGCTATGATACAACAAGACATGTATTATAAAGATCAAAGGAATCTATCTATGGAGGAAAGAGTTAAAACTAACTATGACCATCCAAAAGCCTTTGATAATGATTTGTTAATCAGCCATTTACAGGATTTAATTAATGGAGTTGGTATTGATAAACCCATATATGATTTTTCGATACATACTAGAGCAGAAGAAACGATAAGGATAGAACCTAGAAATATAATAATTGTTGAAGGTATATTAGTTTTAGAAGATAAAAGACTTAGGGATATATTAGATATAAAAGTATATGTAGATACTGATGCTGATATTAGAATCCTAAGGAGGTTAATTAGAGATATAAACGAAAGAGGAAGAACAGTGGAATCTGTAATAAATCAATATTTAGAAATTGTAAGACCTATGCATATGCAATTTATAGAGCCAACAAAAAGATATGCAGATATTATAGTTCCAGAAGGTGGACAAAATAAAGTTGCTATAGATATATTAGTAAGTAAAATTAAAGATATTTTAAATTAATATTTGAATAAAAAACATCTCTAAAGGCTAGAATTATCCTTAGAGGTGTTTTTATGTTTCCAAAAAATAGAATTGATTTTAAAAGAGTTATAGCAATAACAACTACGTATATATTGATTCTTATAGTATTAATAGTCAAATTAGTAATTCTACAAATAAGTCCATCTGAAAATGTTTCTACTGAGATGAATAATTATCAAAAAGAAAATATATCACAGATGAATTATAGAATTTTTGATACAAAAGGTAGAGATGTATTAGATTATAATAAAAAATATATAGTTATTTTAGATACTAAACCATTTATGTTAAATAATTATGAAGAAACTTTAGAAGATTTAATGGCTTTAAATTTTATTTTAAAGTCTGAAATAAAGGATTTTAATTATTCTGATATAATGAAAGGTGATGGGAAAGTTTATTATACCGTAAATGAAGAAACCTTTAATAAAGTAAATAAATTAACTAATATTAAAGGGATTTATACTTATATTTATGATGAAGTAGATACTAAAGAAGCTTGGAGCACTAATAGTATTCTTTCAAATATAAATGGAAAAAATATAATTTTAGGCTCCTTAGAAAGTGAACTTTATGAGTATATTAAAAATAATGACTATCCTATGGCAAAATTTTATCTAGATGATAAGGCTCTTTATGGAGATGGTGTATTGTCTTTAGGAGATAACAATAGAAATATAAAATTAACCATTGATTTAGAATGGGAAAAAGTAATAAAGGATATTTTGAAAAAGGAGCAATATTCTTTTCTTAAAAATATTGGAGTTGTAGTATCTGACGCTGAAACAGGAAAAATAAGGGCTATGGTACAAAAGGATGAAACAGAAGCAAATGTAAACTTAGGAATTGAACAACTTGGTTATGAGCCGGGGTCTATATTTAAAGTTGTTACAGAAACTGTAGCTTTAGATATGGGGCTTATAACTACAAGCGATATATTTAGATGCACAGGAGAAATTTGTATGAAGGATGGAAAACCACACGGTCATGGAGATCTATCAGTAGAGGATGCCCTTAAGGTATCCTGTAATGATGTTTTTGCCAAAGTTGGAGCAAAGATAGGTTATGGCAATATGATGAAATACCTTGAAAGTCTAGGTATGTTTAATGAAGTTTTGAATGTAAATGGTGATAATAGAAAAGAAGCTAGTGGGGTTAAACCTACAGAGGAAAATAGTATGAATAATATATCTATAGGTCAAACAATAATTGCAACGCCTATCCAGATGTCAGCGCTATATAACACCATTGCAAATAAAGGAATATATATTAAACCAACTATAGTTGAGGAGATTTTAGATAAGGATGATAATATAATAAACACATTTAAAAATAATTCGAAAAGGGTTTTTAGTGAAACTTCTTCAGAAATTGCTATGGAGTCATTACACAAGGTTATATGGGAAGGTTCAGGATTTGAGGCCAAGGTTAAAGATGCAGAAGTTGGAGGGAAAACAGGAACTTCTACAGGAAATGGTGGAACAAATCATGGCTGGTTTGCTGGATACTTTGTTAAGGATAACAAAAAGTATACTATAGTTGTTATAGCTCCAAATATTGGTGAGAAACATCCAGATGGAAGAGAACTTGGGGGAGGAAACACAGGGGCACCTATATTTAGTGACGTGGTAAGTGAAATACTTAAATTAAATAGATAAATTAGAAGCTATTATGCAATTATATTTGTATAATAGCTTCTTTTTATAGTATAAGAAATATTCCAAATATATTTTAAAAAAGACAAGCAATATTTTGAGATTTCATCATATTATATAATAAGCACTACTAGGAGGAAGTTCTATGTTTTTTCTATCAAATATTATAGAACTGTTATGTAATTCTGTATTTTTAACTGGTTATGTTACAGGAAATAATACATTTCCAAAACCACTTGATGAAGAAGAAGAGGAGAAATATTTAAAATTATTAAAAGATGGGGACAAAAATGCGAAAAGTATTTTAATTGAACGAAATTTAAGGTTAGTAGCTCATATAGTGAAAAAATATAATTTCCCAAATAAAGATATAGATGAACTTATATCCATAGGTACAGTGGGTCTTATTAAAGCTATTGATTCCTTTGATTCATCAAAGGGTACAAGATTAGCTACTTATGCTTCGAGGTGTATAGAAAATGAAATATTAATGCTTTTTAGAAATAATAAGAAACAAAAAAATGAAGTGTTTTTACAAGATCCAATAGGCGTTGATAAGGAAGGAAATGAGATTTGTTTAATAGATGTTTTAAGCAGTGAAAAAGATTCGGTTCTTGAGAAGGTAGAGAGTAATTTACAAATTAAACAACTTTATACTAAGATAGGCGTTTCGTTAACGGAACGAGAAGGAGAAATACTAAAAATGAGATATGGGTTAATTGATGGTAGATGCAGAACCCAGAGAGAAATAGCAGCTTTACTTGGTATATCAAGGTCTTATGTTTCTAGAATAGAGAAAAAGGCACTTAAAAAACTTAAAAAGGAACTTTCTAGTAAATAAAAGGGTTATTTAAAAAAATAAGGAACATAAAGAAGGAATATAAAGATTTTTATCGAATAACTAATATAGCTATAATTATATTAGCATAGGAGGATAAAAATTAATGTATTTGTTAAATGATTTATTAAATACAACAATTGAAAGAGGAGCATCAGATTTACATTTAACAGTAGGGCTTGCACCTACTATAAGAGTAAATGGTAAATTAATAAAAATAGGCACTGAAAAGTTATCACAAAAAGAAATAAAAGAATATTCAAAAGAGATTTTGAAAGATAAATATGCTGATTATAATGAAATAGGAGAAATGGATATTTCTTATTCAATATCAGGAGTAGGGAGATTTAGAGTTAATGTTTTTAAACAAAGAGATAGTGATGCTATAGCTATTAGAGTAATAGCTTTAAAAATACCAACTTTAACAGAATTAAAGCACCCAAAGGTAATTAAAGAATTGGTTGAGAAAAAAAGAGGTTTAGTTCTTGTTACAGGGCCTACTGGAAGTGGGAAAAGTACAACTTTAGCAGCTATGATAAATGAAATAAATAACAATAGAGAAGCTCATATAATTACATTAGAAGATCCTATAGAGTATCTTCACAAGCATAATAAGTCTATCATAAATCAAAGAGAAATAGGAAAAGATAGCAAAAGTTATAAAAATGCATTAAAAGCAATATTAAGGGAGGATCCAGATGTAATTCTTGTAGGAGAAATGAGAGATCTTGAAACTATATCCATTGCAATAACTGCAGCGGAAACAGGTCATTTAGTTTTCTCAACGTTACATACAATAGGTGCTGCCAAGACAATTGATAGGATTGTTGATGTTTTTCCACCACATCAGCAACAACAAATTAGAGTTCAATTATCAGCAGTATTACAAGGAATTGTTTCCCAGCAATTAGTGCCAACAGAAGATAATAAAAGGGTTGCGGCATTAGAAGTAATGGTAACAACTTCAGGAATTCAAAACTTAATAAGAGAAGGTAAATCACATCAAATAGAATCTGCTATTCAAACAGGGGCTAAATATGGAATGAAAACAATGGATATGTCTTTATCAGAATTATATAAAGGCAAAGTTATCGGTTTAGATACTGCATTAACTCATTCAATAGATAAAGAAACTATTAAAAGAATAATGATGTTATAAAAAACAGAGGAGACTCTGTTTTTTATTTTATAAGTTTAAGAAGGGAAAATGGCCTTTATGTTGAATATAATTAAAAGATGGATATACGAGATATTTATCAAAAAAGTATATTTAATATTACAAATTACTTAAAATTTATTATATTGGGTAATTAATGGTTGAGTTATGTCAAAGTAAATGATAAAATAATAATTGAATTTTATTAAATATAAATAAAAAAAATATGGTTATTTTTATAAATAATTAATATATTATAGAATTACTAAATGAATAAAGTATAAATAACCAAAAAATTAGCACAAATAACAGTGTAAAAGAAAAATATAATGAAAAATTTAAGAGTTACTGTATTAAAGTATTGTTAAATACTTATATTATGATGTAAAATTAAATTATAAAAAACTATTATTATTAAGAATTTAAAATTATTAAATAAGAAAATAAACAAAGTATAAAAAGTACTAGTAGATATTTTCTAAAGGAGGAATTATTTTGTTAGATTTCGAGGTAGATATGCAAGAATTAACAAATATAAAAGTAATTGGTTGTGGTGGCGGTGGTGGAAATGCCGTTAATAGAATGATAGCAGAAGGGCTAAAAAATGTTGAATTTATAGCCGTTAATACAGATAAACAAGCATTGATGTTATCTCATGCTCATGTAAAGATTCAAATAGGAGATAAGTTAACAAAAGGTCTTGGTGCTGGGGCTAATCCTGAAATAGGTAAAAAGGCTGCAGAAGAGAGTAGAGAAGAAATATCAGAGTCTATTAAAGGTGCTAATATGGTATTTATTACTGCTGGAATGGGAGGTGGCACTGGAACAGGTGCTGCACCAATAGTTGCAGAAATTGCAAAAGCAATGAACATTTTAACTGTTGGAGTTGTTACAAAACCTTTCCCATTTGAGGGGAAAAGAAGAATGAGACATGCTGAAATGGGAATTGAAAACCTTATGAAGGCTGTAGATACATTGGTAATTATACCTAATGAAAGATTATTAAGCATGGCTGATAAGAAAACAACTTTATTAGATTCATTTAGATTAGCCGATGATGTATTAAGACAAGGTGTACAAGCGATATCTGACTTAATAACAATTCCTGGAGTAGTTAATGCTGACTTTGCAGATATAGAAACAGTTATGTTAAACAAAGGGTTAGCTCATATGGGTGTAGGAAAAGGTACAGGTGATAATAAAGCACAAGATGCTGTTAAACAAGCTATCTCTTCACCATTATTAGAAACTTCGATAGATGGAGCAACTGGTGTAATAATTAACTTTACAGGTGGAGTAGACTTAGGTGCAATAGAAGTATATGAAGCGGCTGATATAGTAAGAGAAGCAGCAGATCCAGATGCAAATATTATATTTGGTGCTGTTATTGATGATACTTTAACAGACGAAATTAGAATTACCGTTATTGCAACAGGTTTTGAAGAGGATAATAGAAAAATCTTAAATAATGAATCAAACTTTGATAAAAGAATTATAAAAGAAGAGACGGTTAAAAATGAGACTCAAACTTTTGAGCCTTCAAGAAAAGTAGATCCTCTTTTAGATTTAGAAACTGAAAGTGTTAACATACCAAGTTTTTTAAGAGCTAGAAAATAATAATTTAAGCAAAAGACCCTTTATTTAATATATAAAGGGTCTTTTTTTCTTATAAATAATAATAATAAACAAAAAGGTGTCTATAATATTTTAATAAAATGTTATTTTTTATTAAAATAATAAATTAACTGTATTTAAATGTAACAAATAAGGGATTAAAATATATTTTATAAAGAGTAATTATGACAAAATTTTGTAATGGAACAGTTTATAATTTAATAAAAAGGAGGAGAAGGTATGGTAGTTTACATAGATATAATTATAATTGAAAATTTTATAATTAATTTATTTTTATTAATTAATACAATGAAGTCATTAAAGTTTAATTATAATAAAAAAATATATTTATCATCAGCAATTGGAGCCTTTTATACAATAACATTATTTATGAAAATTAGATTTCTTACTTCTATTTTTATGAAAATATTTATGGTAGCAATCATGATATTAATTTGTCATCAAAAAAGAAATATAAAAAATATATTAAAAGCTACTACTGTATTTTTTCTCCTTTCTTTTATGTTATGTGGTTTTGGATTTAGTTTATATTTTATGGACAACCAATATGACTTTTTAAATCAATTTACTATTAAAGGTTTTTCTTTAAAATATATATTAATAAGTATTATGATTCTTAACATTGTATTTACTAGAATAATAGAATTTTTAAAAGAAAGATTTTTCATAAATAATTTTATTTATGATATGGAGATTATTATTAATGGAAGCATAATAAATTTAAAGGGCTTTTTAGATACTGGTAATGCCTTAAGAGAGCCAATTACTAATCTTCCTTGTATCCTTATAGAAGAAGAATATTTACAAGGTTTTAATTTAAAGAACAAAGAAAAATTTTATATAAATTACAAGACAATAGGGAATTGTGGAGATATAGAAGGTTTTATATTTGAAAACATAAGAATAAAAAAAGATAAAGAAAGTTGGAGTGAAATTAAAGCTGTTATATGTAAAAGTGAAATTAAATTAAGTAAAGAAAATGAATTTAATGCATTATTATCAAGAGGGGTAATTTAGGTGAAAATATGATGAAATTAAAATTGTTATTAAATCGTATATTAAAAAAACTTGGCATGTTTAGAAGGGAATTATATTATGTGGGAGGTAGTGAAGCTCTTCCGCCACCATTAAAGAAGGAAGAAGAAGAAGAATTAGTTGAAAGATTAACTAAGGGTGATGAAAGCATAAGAGATATCCTTATAGAAAGAAACTTAAGGTTAGTTGTTTATATTGCAAGAAAGTTTGAAAATACTGGAGTCTGTGTTGAAGATTTAATATCAGTAGGGACTATTGGTCTTATAAAGGCTGTCAATACTTTTAATCCTGAGAAGAAGATAAAGCTTGCCACTTATGCATCAAGGTGTATAGAAAATGAAATATTAATGTATTTAAGAAGAAATAGTAAGGTTAAAGCAGAAATTTCTTTTTATGAACCTCTTAATATAGATTGGGATGGAAATGAACTTCTTTTATCAGATATTTTAGGAACGGAAAATGATACAGTTTATAATTTAATTGAAGATGAAGTCGATAGAGAATTACTATTTCTTGCTTTAACTAATTTAAATGATAGGGAAAAGGAAATAGTTAAATTAAGATTTGGATTAAATGGGACTATGGAAAAAACACAAAAAGAAGTAGCTGATATGCTAGGGATTAGCCAATCGTATATTTCAAGATTAGAGAAGAAGATTATAAACAGATTGAAAAAAGAAATCAATAAAATGATTTAGTTTGTCTTTAGTATAAAAGTAATCACTCTCGGAAATACTCTTTAATGCAGTATGTTATTACTTCCGAAGGAGTTGATAGACTTGATAATTAATAAAGTAGAAATATGTGGAGTAAATACATCAAAATTACCTATATTAAAAGAAAAAGAAAAAAGAGAGCTTTTATTAATTATGAGAAATAAAGGCAAAGAAGAGAGGACAATAGCAAGAGACACTTTTATAAATGGAAATCTAAGATTAGTTTTAAGTGTGATACAAAGATTTAACAATAGAGGAGAAAATGTAGATGACCTATTCCAAGTTGGTTGCATAGGTCTAATGAAAGCAATAGATAATTTTGATTTAGGGCAAAATGTAAAATTTTCTACTTATGCTGTACCAATGATAATAGGTGAAATAAGAAGATATTTAAGAGACAACAATGCTATAAGAGTAAGTAGATCTTTAAGAGATATCGCTTATAAAGCTTTATTAGTAAGAGACAGATTAGTAAAAGAAAATAATAAAGAACCTACAGTATCAGAAATAGCCAAGGAACTTGAGATTCCAAGAGAAGATGTAGTATTTGCCTTAGATGCAATACAAGATACAGTATCCTTATTTGAACCTATTTATCATGATGGTGGTGATGCTATTTATGTTATGGATCAAATAAGTGATTCAAAAAATAGTGATGATAGCTGGCTTGAAAATATTTCTATAAAGGAAGCTATGAAAAAACTAAATGATAGAGAAAAGTTGATTTTAACTTTAAGATTTTTTAATGGAAGAACTCAAATGGAAGTGGCTGATGAAATTGGTATATCTCAAGCACAAGTTTCAAGACTTGAGAAAACAGCTTTAAAACATATGAAAAAATATGTTTAGATAAGATAAAAGTATTTTATGGGGGGAAGGTTTTATGGGCTTATTTGAAAATTTAAATCAAGAAAATATTAATAATGAAGATGAAGAAGTTTTATTACATTCATTAAATGCATTAAGAACAATGGAAGTAATAGATATTAAAACGGGTACTAAACTTGGGTATATAAAAGATTTGGTGATTGATATTGAAGATAGTAAAGTTCTATCAATCCTTATACCAGGTACACAAAAAGGGTGGTTTAGTAAAGAAGAGGATATAGAAATTCCTTGGAATAAAGTAAAAAAGGCAGGAATGGAAGTTATTATTATTGACAGCTCTGAAATAGAGGGATTTAAATTATAATTTTAATGTAGAAATACTTTCTAAAAGCTTGTATAATCAAATAGGGGTAAGATAATATGAAAGGCGTGAAGTATTTTGAAATGTCCCTTTTGTTCCTATGAAGAAAGTAAAGTTGTAGATTCTAGATCAACAGAGGATAATACAACTATAAGAAGAAGAAGAGAATGTTTAAGTTGCAATAAAAGATATACTACTTATGAAAAAGTAGAAGATATTCCGGTATTAGTTATAAAACGAGATTTGACAAGAGAGACCTTTAATAAAGAAAAAATAATTAATGGCCTTATAATAGCTTGTCAGAAAAGACCTATATCAAGAAAACAAATTGAAGATATATCTGATTATATAGAAAAGACTATTTCCAATAAAATGATAACAGAAGTGGAATCTAAAGTTATAGGGGAAATTATAATGGAAAGGCTTAAAGATATTGATGAAATTTCTTATGTAAGATTTGCTTCAGTTTATAGACAATTTAAAGATATTAATACATTTTTAGAAGAAATAAAGAATTTAGTTTCTGATAAATAAAAGCTAACTTAAAATAGATTTCTATTTTAAGTTAGCTTTTATTCAGTTAAATGTAAGTTAAAATAAGATTAAAAAATAGAAAAAATTTTTAATAAATGTTAAAATGAATTAAAACCATGAAATGAGGTGGATCTTATGAATGAATTAACATTAAAAGATTTTACTGAAAATAAAGATTACTTAGTTTATGAAAAAGAAAATTTCAATATAGTTTTTTCAACTGCAGAAAATAATAGAAGTTTTAATAGAAACATAGAAGATGGAATTAAGAATATAAATTTAATTAAAGAGGAGTTTCTCCTAGATGAAGTTATTTATTTAAAGCAAGTTCATAGTGATGTAATTTATAAATATAAAAAGGGAGATAAAACTATTATCGATAAAGAGGGAGATGGCTTAGTAAGTAATGTAAAAAATATAGCTATTGGAGTATTTACAGCAGATTGTGTTCCAATTATTATTATAGATAATAATAATAATATGGCAGCTATTCATAGTGGATGGAAGGGAACCTATAATTCTATTATCTTAAAAGCTATAGAAAGTATGAGAGATGAATTTAATGCTGATATCAATGATATAAAGGTATTTATAGGACCTCATATTAGACAATGCTGCTATGAGATATCCTTAGACCTAAAAGAACAATTTTTGGAGAAGACTGGAATTGAAGAAAATATTCTTTTTAATGGAAGAAAATTAAGTTTGGAGGAATGTATCTTAAAGGATATAAGAAACATTAATATTAAAGAAGAAAATATATATAATATTAATTTATGTACTCATTGTGAAGAAAATATTAAATTATTTTCATATAGAAAGTCAGTAGGAACATATGGAAGATTATTTTCATTTGTTTTTTATAAGTAGAAATATAGTATAGGAGGAGGAAAAATGGCTAGAGAAAAAATACTTGTTGTAGATGATGAAGATCATATAGTTGAACTGATTAGTTATAATTTAATTAATTCTGATTATGAGGTTTTAGTAGCAAATGATGGAATTCGAGCTATTGAAATTGCAAAAGAAGAACATCCTAAATTGATATTATTAGATCTTATGATTCCGGGAGTGGACGGATATGATGTTTGTAAGACTTTAAGGCAGAATGAATCTACAAAGGATATATCTATAATAATGCTAACTGCCAAGGGGGAAGAACTTGATAAGATTCTTGGGCTTGAACTTGGAGCAGATGATTATATAACAAAACCATTTTCCATAAGAGAACTTTTAGCAAGAATAAAAGCTGTACTTAGAAGAACATCGCCAACTAATAATAATGAAGAATTCTTTAAAGGAAATGGAATAAGTATAAACTTTAGTAGAAGAGAAGTTTTGGTATTTGGAGAAAAGATAGATTTAACTTTAAAGGAATTTGAACTTTTAGAAACATTAGTTAAAAATAATGGGAAAATTTTAACGCGAGAAACGCTTTTAGATAAAATATGGGGATATGAATTTATAGGGGAAACTAGAACGGTGGATGTCCATATAAGATATTTAAGAAAGAAAATAGAAGAGGATGATAAAAATCCTAAGTTTATAGAAACTATAAGAGGAGTAGGGTATAGGTTTAACCCTAATAATTAAAAATGAAAAGGAAGATTTTAACATCATACTTAATAACGATTATATTTACTCTTTTGATAATTACTAGTGCGTTTGTAGCCTTAATAAACCTGAAAGAAATAAGTAGCTTAAAAGAAGTTCTAAATAGTTATAATAAGGTGGTTATAGAAACTAACATTCAAGATTTAGAAACGTTAAATAAGTTTAAGATTAATAATAAGGTTATACGGTTTACTTTTATAGATTCAAAAGGAAATATATTATTAGATACAGAAAATGATAATTTGGAAAATCATATAAATCGAGAAGAAATAAATGAAGCATTAAAAAATGGTAAAGGAACTTCTTTAAGATATAGTAAAACTGAAGGGAAAAATGTTATTTATTTTGCAAATAAAATAAATGAAGAAAAGATAATAAGATCTTCAATACCTTTAGATACTATAAAGGTATTTACAAGTAGTTATACTAGATATTATATTTTACTTATTCTTTCTGTAATTATTATTTCTATAGGAATATCTTTAAAACTTATAAAAGCTATAGTTTATCCAATAAAAGAATTGGAGAATGCTAGTAAGATAATATCAAAAGGCGACTATTCAAGAAGGGTAACTATATATACAAAGGATGAAATAGGATCACTTGGTAGAAATTTTAATGATATGGCAGAACAATTGGAATGCAAAATAAGAGATTCTATAGATAAAAAAAATAAGTTGGAATCTATATTAGAAAGTATGGAAAGTGGAATTATCGCAATTGATACTAATGAGAATGTAATTTTAATAAATCAATATGCAAAATCATTTTTTGAAATAAATGAAGATATTATAGGGAAAAATATTTATGATTATGTATTAGATTATGATTTTATAAATTTTATAAGAGATGAATTAAAAGTAGAGTCTAGAGAAATTAAAATACTTCATCCTTTTGATAGAGATTTAAAAATTAAAAGAGCTCCTATTATAAATGATAAAAATATACCTATAGGGACTGTATTCACAATTCAAGATATTACAGATATAAAAAGACTTGAAAATATGAGAAGTCAATTTGTAGCTAATGTTACCCATGAATTAAAAACACCTTTAACATCTATAAAAGGATTTTCAGAAACATTAAGATACGTAGAAGATGTAAATACAAAAACAAAATTTTTAGATATAATAGATAAAGAGACAGATAGATTGACAAATCTAATAAATGATATTTTAATTTTATCTAATATTGAAAATAATCAAAAGATGAAAGAAGAAAGATTTAATCAAGGGGAAGTTATTTCTGAAGTTATAAATATTGTATATCCACAAATGGAAAAAAAGAATATTACTATAGAAGTGAAAAATAAAGGTAGTAATAATCTTATTGGAGATAAGGATAAATTCTATCAAATGATTCTAAATCTTGTGGAAAATTCTATTAAATATTCAGAAAACGATAAAAAAATTACAATTAGTGTTTATGATATTAAAGATTATTTATTCATTGAAGTTGAAGATCAAGGTGTAGGGATACCTAATGAGGATTTATCAAGAGTTTTTGAAAGATTCTATATGGTAGATAAATCTAGAGCTAAAAGAGGTACAGGGCTTGGTCTTGCTATAGTTAAGCATATAGTTAAAATGTTTAATGGGGAAATATATGTTAAATCAGAACTTGGATGCGGAACTAAATTTACAATAAAAATAAGGAAAAGACAAATGTAGTCTTTTCCTTATTTTTTTTTGAAATTGATATGTTAATGGTATTTTACATGTATATAACTTTTATTAACACAAAGCCAATATACCTTTAACCTTTAAGTATTAATATAAGGTTGTAAGGAAAATTAAAAAATAAAGTTTTATGGAGGAGAAATTATGAAAAGAAAAAGTTTGAAAATAGTTTGTAGTATCTTAGTTTTAGGAATAGTTTCTAGTGCATTTGTAGGTTGTGGTAAAGATTCGAAAGCTGAAGAAAATGGAAAAGCTGTAAGAATAGCAATTTCAGGATCAACTTCAGTAGGACCATTAATGGAGAAAATAGCTGAGGATTATGAAAGTAAAAATAGTGGAATAACAATTGAAATAAATCAAGTTGGTTCATCAGCTGGAATAAAAGATGCAATAAATAAGGTTTCGGAAATAGGAATGTCTTCAAGAGAACTTAAAACAGAAGAGAAGTCACAAATTAATGGGACTCCAATAGCCTATGATGGGATTGCATTAATAACAAATAAAAATAACATAATTGAGAATATTACAATAGATCAAATAAAAGGTATATATACAGGGAAAATAACTAATTGGAAGGAAATTGAAGGCGAAAAAGATGCTCCAATAGTTGTTGTATCTAGAGAAGAAGGATCAGGAACAAGAGATGCTTTTCAAGAAATAATTGGGTATAAATCAGAAGAATTAAATAAAGATACAATGATTTCAAATGGTAATGGTGGTGTAAAGGAATCTGTTATTGGAAATGAGAATGCAATAGGTTTTGTATCCTTTGAGTATTTAGATGATGCAGTAAATGTAGCAAATATTGAAGGGGCTGCCCCTAATGCTGAAGCTGTAAAAACTGGTAATTATAAGATATCTAGACCGTTTTTAGTAGTAACAAAAGAAGATAATTTAAGTGAAAATGGGCAAAATCTTATCAATTTCATATTAAGCAAAGAAGGACAAAAAATAGTAGAAAATAATAAATTAATTACAATAAAATAAGTTCTGTTAATAATAAATTAAAATATAAAAATTATAAAAATAAGGATAAAATAAGAAATCCTTATCCTTATTTGTAAATGTTAATTTTTTTTTACGATAATATAACCTTTCTTAACCGTAAACTAATATTTGATTAACTTTTAGGGATTAATATATATAGTATAGGATTGATTATAAAAAACTCTTGAAAAAATATAGGCTTATTTTAAAAATAAGAAATGCTTACTATATAAATATTAAATTTTAATTTATGGAGGAAAAGGTTATGAATAAAAAAGAGATGAAGATAGTTATGGTTATTCTAGTTATGAGTGCTGTCTTTATTATATCGGTGGGATGTTCAAGTAATAATTTAGAACGTAAAGAAAATAATAGAATATCAATTTCAGGATCTACATCAGTAGGTCCTTTAATGGAAAAGATATCAGAAATATATGAAGAAGAAAATAATGGAACAATAATTGAAATAAATCAAGTTGGCTCCTCCGCAGGTATAAAGGATGCAATAACTAAAGTTTCAGAAATTGGAATGTCTTCAAGGGAACTTAAAGAGGAAGAAAAATCACAAGTTCATGGTAGGGTAATAGCCTATGATGGAATTGCGATAATAACTAATATAAATAATCCAATAAAAGATATAACTATAAATCAAATAAAAGATATATATACAGGAAAAATAACTAATTGGAAAGAAATTGAGGGAGGGAAAGATAGTCAGATAGTTGTTACATCTAGGGAAGATGGGTCTGGAACAAGAGATGCTTTCCAAGAGTTAATAGGATATACATCAGAAGAGTTAATAAGAAATGCAATGATTTCTAATGGAAATGGTGGGCTAAAGGAAATGGTTGAAGGAAATAAAAATGCAATTGCTTTTGTATCTTTTGAATACTTAGATGATTCAGTTAATGTTGTTAATGTCGAGGGGGTTGAACCTAAAGCAGAATCAGTAAGAAATAAAAAATATAAAATAGCCAGACCATTTTTAGTGATAACAAAAGAAGATAACTTAACTGAAAGTGGAAAAAAGCTTATTGATTATATATTAAGTGATGAAGGTCAAAAAATAGTACTAGATAATAAATTGATTCCGGTAAAATAACTTTTAATCAGAAATGATAATAAGGTATTTTTTACTTTCATAGGAGAGGATAAGATGTTAAAAGAAGATGGAAATAATAGTAAATATTTAGCGGAGAAAATATCAAGAATAGTATTTTTAACAAGTGCATTTATAGCTGTGTTAAGTTTATTATTAATTTTAGGGTTTGTATTTTATAAAGGGTTAACTCCTTTTGTATATAAGGGATATTCAATTAAGGATTTTATATTTGGTACTAGGTGGATACCAAGCTCTGATATGTTTGGAGTTTTACCTATGATACTAGCATCATTGTACGGAACATTAGGTTCCCTTATTTTAGGAGTACCAGTTGGAATATTAACAGCAGTTTTTATTGCAGAAATTGCACCGAAAAAGATTGGTAGAATAATATCAGGAGCTGTTGAGCTTTTAGCAGGGATTCCATCAGTATTGTTTGGGGTATTTGGGCTAGCCGTAATAGTTCCTTGGTTAATGAATACATTTAATTTACCAAAGGGCCAAAGTGTTTTAGCAATTATAATAGTGCTTTCAATAATGATGCTTCCAACAATTATAACAGTTTCGGAAAGTTCAATAAGAGCTGTACCAAAGTACTATAAGGAAGCATCTTTAGCTCTTGGAGCATCTCATATAGAAACAACATTTAAAATTGTGCTTCCGGCAGCTAAATCGGGAATATTATCTGCTGTTGTTCTTGGAATAGGAAGGTCTATAGGAGAAACTATGGCAATAATACTAGTTGCAGGTAATTCACCGATAATACCAAAATCTATAATGGACTCGGTAAGACCATTAACAACTAATATAGCCCTTGAAATGGGATATGCTTATGGAACTCACCAAGAAATGTTATTTGCTACAGGGGTAATTTTATTTGTATTTATACTTATACTTAATTTAATATTAAGTAGACTTTCTAGTAAGGAAGGTAATTAAGATGAGAAAATTAAAAGAGAATTTATTAAAGTTAATAGTTTATGTTTCAGCCTTTGTAACAGTCGGAATATTAGTTCTAATTTTAGGATTTATATTTATAAAGGGATATAAAAGAATAAATTTAAATTTCATAATTAATAATTACTCAGCTTCAGGAAATGGTGGGATTCTACCAATGATAGTATCTACTTTATACACAATTGTACTATCGATTATAATAGCAACGCCTATTGGTATATTAGCAGCTATTTACTTAACTGAATATGCAAAACAAGGAAAGTTGGTTAAAGTTATAAGATTTGCTACAGAAAGTTTATCAGGGATACCATCAATAGTATATGGACTATTTGGGTCAATATTTTTTGTGGTTTACTTAAAGTTAGGTTATTCGCTGTTAGCAGGATCTCTAACAGTATCAATTATAATATTACCAGTAATCATTAGTACTACAGAAGAAGCGTTAAAACAAGTCCCACCTTCTTATAAAGAGGCTTCTTTAGGACTTGGGGCTACAAGATTTCAAACTTTATATAAAGTTATACTTCCAAGTGCTGTATCTGGAATATTAGTTGGTGTTATCTTATCAATTGGGCGTATAGTTGGAGAATCAGCAGCAATTTTATTAACAGCAGGAACAGTTGCAAAAATGCCTAGTGGAATTATGTCAAGTGGTAGAACTTTAACAGTTCAAGCTTATTTAGTAACCCAAGAAGCAGGAAATATAGAAGAGGCTTCTGCAGTTGGTATAGTATTAATTTTGATAATACTTACAATAAATATTTTAGCAAAACTAATAACAAAGAAATTTAGCAAAGCAAATTATTAATTAATAAGGGCTAAGAGGTGTAGAAATGAATAAAGAAATAAATACTAAAATAGAAGTTAAGAATTTAGATTTATATTACGGAGAAAACCAAGCTTTAAAAAAAATTAATATAAAGTTAGAAGCTAATAAGGTAACTGCCTTTATAGGGCCTTCTGGATGTGGAAAATCAACTTTTCTTAGAACTTTAAATAGGATGAATGATTTAATTGAAACTGTAAAAATAAAAGGAGAAGTTTTAGTTGATGGAGAAGATATATATAAGAGTAAAGATGTTATAGGATTAAGAACAAAGGTTGGAATGGTATTTCAAAAGCCTAATCCTTTTCCTATGTCCATATATGATAATATTGCCTATGGACCAAGGTTACATGGAATAAAGGATAAAAAGTATCTAGATTCAATAGTAGAAAAGAGTTTAAAAGGGGCAGCTCTTTGGGATGAAGTTAATGATAGATTAAAAAAAAGTGCATTAGGCTTATCTGGTGGGCAACAACAAAGATTATGTATTGCAAGAACGATAGCTGTTTCTCCTGAAATTATATTAATGGATGAACCAACTTCAGCATTAGATCCTATCTCAACTAATAAAATGGAAGATTTAATGGAAGAACTTAAAAAGAAATATACAGTTATAATAGTATCTCATAATATGCAACAGGCAGGAAGAATTGCTGATAAGACAGCTTTCTTTTTAAATGGAGAAATAATAGAGTATGGTGATACAGAAGATATATTCTATAAACCTAGAGATAAGAGAACAGAGGATTATATAACAGGAAGATTTGGCTAAAATTTTAATAAAAGGAGTTGTAAAAATGAGAGATGTAATGAGGAATAAGATAAAATTGCTAAACCTAGAGCTAATGGAAATGGCTACTTTAGTAGAAAAACAAATATATGACAGTGTATTAGCTTTAAAAACTCAGGATTTAGAACTTGCAGATAAAATTATAAAAAATGATGATATGGTTGATGATTTTCAAAGAAAAATTGAGGATAAATGTATAAAGATAATAGCTACAGAATCTCCGGTTGCTAAGGATTTAAGGAATGTTTATACTACATCTAAGATAGTAACGGATCTTGAGAGAATTGCAGATTATGCAGTAGATATATGTAAGATAGTAAAAAGAGTTGAAGGGGTAAGTTTTTCAGAAGAAATTTCTCCGATTTGGGAAATGGTTGATATTGTAAGAAATATGATAAAAACAGCTATAGAAGCTTTTATTAATGGGGATGTAGAAGCTGCTTATAAGATATGTGATATGGATGATAGGGTAGATGTTATTTATCAAGGTATGTTTGGAATAGTTTTGAAGAAAATGGTTAAAGATGAATCTATGATAAATCAAGGGACGCAAATTTTATTTGCTTCAAAATATATTGAACGAGTTGGAGATCATGTAACCAATATTTGTGAGTGGATAATATTTTCCAAAAAAGGCAAATACGTGGATTTAAATGAATAATTCTTTAAAACATCCCCTGTCCAGGGGATGTTTTATATTGACTTGATTTTATTAATAATGTAATATTACATAAAGATAAGATATTTATTTAAAGCTTATTATTAAGGTAAGGTTATAATTATAGTTGTGGAGTAACCTAAAATATTTAAAACATGAAACCGTTAGGAGGAAATTTAATGGCTAAACCAGTAGTTGCAATAGTTGGAAGACCGAATGTAGGTAAATCTACATTATTTAATAGATTAGCAGGACACAGAATTTCTATAGTACAGGATACACCTGGAGTAACAAGAGATAGAGTATATGCTAAGGCAGAATGGCTTAATTATAGCTTCACAATAATTGATACAGGTGGTATTGAACCTGAAAAAGAAGATATAATAGTTAAGCAAATGAGAAGACAAGCGAATATAGCTATAGAAACAGCAGATGTAATTATATTTATAGTTGATGGTAAAGAAGGATTAACACCGGCAGATAATGAAGTGGCAAATCTTCTAAGAAAGAGTAAAAAAGATGTTGTTTTAGTAGTTAATAAAGTTGATTCACTAAAAGATGAAGATAATGCTTGGGAATTCTATAATTTAGGTATAGGAGAACCTATAACCATATCAGCTTCACAAGGATTAGCAATAGGTGATATGTTAGACCGAGTTGTAGAAAACTTTGATAAATACAACGAAGACGAAGAAGATGATGAATACATAAGAATAGCTATGATGGGTAAGCCTAACGTAGGTAAATCTTCATTAATAAATAAATTATTAGGAGAAGAGAGACTTATAGTATCGGAAATTCCGGGCACAACTAGAGATTCAATAGATAGTAATTTAGAAACAGAAGATGGAAAATTTATATTAGTAGATACTGCAGGAATAAGAAGAAAAAGTAAAGTTAAAGAAGAAATAGAAAGATATTCTGTTATTAGAACTTATACAGCAATAGAAAGAGCAGATGTTTGTATTTTAATGATAGATGCTACTGAAGGTATAACTGAGCAAGATGAAAAAATAGTAGGTTATGCTCATGAAATGAATAAAGCTATTATGGTAGTAGTAAATAAGTGGGATTTAGTTGAAAAAGATGATAAGACAATGCAAAAGTATAAAGAAGAATTAGAAATGAATCTTAAATTCTTAAAATATGCTAAATACTTATTTATTTCGGCAAAAACAGGTCAAAGAACTCATAAAGTTCTTAAGGTTGCAAAAGAATGTTATGATAATTACTGTAAGAGAATTCCTACAGGAATATTAAATGAAGTTATAAATAAAGCAATTTTAATGAATGAACCACCAATTGTTAGATTTAAGAGAATGAAAATTTATTATGCAACTCAAGTTGCAGTTAAACCACCTAAATTTATTTTCTTTGTAAATGATTCGAATGCAACTCATTTCTCTTATATGAGATATCTAGAAAATCAATTAAGAGATAGTTTTGATTTTAGTGGAACTGGTATTCAAATAGAATATAGAGAAAGGAAAGAATAAATTTGAGTAAAGTCGCTTTCTTAGGAGGAGGTAGTTTTGGAACTGCCTTAGCTATATTACTTGCTAATAAAGGAATTGAAGTTAATATATATGATAGAGATAAAAATGTTGTAGATGATATTAATTTAAATAGAAGAAATGACAAGTATATAAAAGATTTAAAGGTACCAGAAAAGGTCACAGCATTTAATAACTTAGATAAAGCTATAGAGAATATTCAATTTGTAGTTTTGGCTGTACCATCTCATGTAATTAGAATAGCAGCGAAGCAATTGAAAACTTTAATAAATAAAGATGTAACAATTATAAGCATTGCTAAGGGAATAGAAGAAAAAACAAACTTAAGATTATCAGAAGTAATACAAGAAGAATTACCAGAAAATCCGGTAGTTATATTATCTGGACCTAGCCATGCAGAAGAAGTTTCCTTTAATATTCCAACTACAGTAGTAGTTTCATCAGTTAATATGGATAGTTCTGAAAAAGTACAGGATTTATTTATAGATAAGAACTTTAGAGTTTATACAAATGATGATTTAATTGGAGTTGAAATTGGCGGTGCAGTTAAAAATATTATTGCATTAGCTGCTGGAGTTTGTGATGGAATAGGGTTTGGAGATAATTCTAAAGCTGCATTAATGACAAGAGGTATGGCTGAAATAGTAAGAGTTGGAATGAAAATAGGCGGTAAAGCAGAGACATTCTTAGGATTGACTGGTATGGGAGATTTAATAGTTACATGCACAAGCCTTCATTCAAGAAATAGAAGGGCTGGATATTTAATTGGTAAAGGAATGTCAACTAAGGAAGCTACAGAAGAGGTAGGAATGGTTGTTGAAGGAATAAAAGCTTGTAGAGCTTTTTATGAATTAAAAGAATCTCTAGACGTTGAAATGCCTATAACGGATATCTTATATAAAATACTTTTTGAAAATAAGAATCCTCTAGATGCCTCCTTTGAATTAATGGGAAGAGAAAAAAAACACGAAATATATTAAATTATAAAGGATTAACTTTTAAGTTGATCCTTTTTTTTTATAATTTTATGTTTCAGTTTTTAAATGAATATATATATCTTTTTTATGGAATATATAAGTGGTTTAAGTAGTATATATAAGTTGAAATAAAGACTATAAATATAATTGAATTTATAAATAAATGGTTTCTAAAATATATTTTTATAATATCTAAAAAAACTGTATACTTTTTTATTAGTATGAATATATATATAGTGTTAAAAATAATTAGGAGGGTACACCGTGGACAACTTTAATATATACAAGAATATAGCAGAGAGGACACAGGGGGACATTTATGTAGGGGTTGTAGGACCGGTTAGAACTGGAAAATCAACATTTATAAAAAAATTTATGGACCTTATGGTAATACCAAAGATTGAAAATAGTTATAAAAAGGAAAGAGCTAAAGATGAACTTCCTCAAAGTGGTTCAGGTAGGAGTATTCATACAACAGAACCTAAATTTATACCAAATGAGGCGGTAGAATTAACAATTGATGAAGACATAAGATTTAAAGTTAGAATGGTTGACTGTGTAGGTTATATTGTGAAAGGTGCTATAGGATATATGGATGGAGAAGAAGCTAAAATGGTTAATACTCCATGGTATGATTATGAAATCCCTTTTGAAGATGCAGCTGAAATAGGAACAAGAAAGGTTATAACAGATCATTCTACAATTGGACTTGTTGTTACTACAGATGGTAGTATAACAGGAATAGAAAGAAATGAGTACTTAGAAGCTGAAGAAAGAGTTATTCAAGAGTTAAAAGCTATAAACAAACCCTTTATAGTTGTACTTAATACTAGGAATATAAATTCCAAGGAAGCGAGAGAGGTTAGAAAAGAGTTGGAAGATAAATATGATGTTACTGTACAAGTTATGGATGTGGCAAATATGAATGAAGACGATATTGGAAATGTGTTAAATCATGTACTTAAGGAGTTTCCAGTTAAGGAAATTAATATTAATATGCCAAGCTGGGTTGAAAGACTTGAATCATATCATTGGCTTAAGAAGGATTTCTTTAATATTATTAAAGAAATGTGTGAGAGCATAAATAAGGTTAAAGATATTAAAGAAACTATAGAGATTTTAAAAGATAAAGAAAACTTAGCACCAACGGAAATAACTTTTGTAAATCTTGGAGAAGGTAAAGCTACGATAACAATGAAGCCTAAAGATGGAATATTCTATAACATATTAAGTGAAATCTGTGATCTAGAAGTAGAATCAGAAAGTGACTTATTATCTTTAATAAAAGAATTAAATATAGCAAAAAAAGAATATGATAAAGTTAAGGATGCTTTAATAGATGTTAGAGAAAGTGGTTATGGGCTTGTAGCACCTCAATTAGCTGAGATGAAATTTGAAGAACCGGAAATGGTTAAACAAGGAACTAAGTTTGGAGTTAAATTAAAAGCTTCGGCTCCTTCGCTACATTTTATTAAGGCTAATATAAAAACTGAAATAAGTCCTATAATGGGATCGGAAAAAGAAAGTGAAGAACTTGTAAAATCCCTAATGGATCAATTTGAAAAGGATCCAGCTTCTCTATGGCAAAGTAATATGTTTGGAAAGCCGCTAGAAGTTTTAATAAAAGAGGGATTACAAAATAAACTATATAAAATGCCTGATGATGTACAAGGGAAAATTCAAAAAACATTACAAAAGATAATTAATGAAGGTAGCGGTGGTTTAATCTGTATTATATTGTAAAAAAAAGTTAGGGCTAGATATTTAATCTAGCTCTTTTTTTATAAAAACTAATATAAGAACTTTTATATTTCTTTGATAATAATATAATATATAATAATTTTTTTAAAAATTGCCATGTAATTATATTGAATTGAGGGGTAATATGCGAGAAAAATTTTATACCTATAGAAGAATAGGGTATTTGAAAAATGATATGGCTAATAATCTAGGAATTAAAATAACTGGAACAATTTATGCTTCTCCAGGAGTAATTAAACACATTAAAAGAAAACATGGCAAGCACTTGGATAAGAAAATCATTGAAAATATAATAGAATATATGAAGGATATAGTAGATAATCCTGAGTATATAGGTATATTCAATGATACAGAGAATATTATTTCAATACAACTAATCAAAAAATATGAAAAGTACATTTTAATAGGAATAGAAATTGATAGGTTAAAGGACTATATATACGTATCAACAATGTATCCAATAACAGAGAGAAAAATAAAATATAAAATATATAGTGGGAAATTAAGGGAAAATATGTAATATGAGTTGAAAAAATTATTTTTTAAATATATAATATTTATAGAGAAAGATTTATCGAAGTAAGAAAAGCTTAATCACACTCTAATATTAATAAAAAGAGATGTAGGAAATACCGGACTACCAATAATCTCTAAAAAGTTTTGAATAATAAAAGAAGTTTTACTTTATACGAATAAATACACAAAGAGGAGAAAGAGATGAAAAAGGTTGCCGTAATTTTCAATGGTGGAACAATATCCATGAAGAGAGATGAAAAAATTAATGCTGCAGTTCCTGGATTAACAGGAGAGGAAATAATGTCTATGGTTAAAGGAGTGGAAGAGTTTGCAGAAATAGAAACATACAGCTTTTCAAGTAAGCCATCTCCCCATATGTCTATAAATGATATGTTAGAGCTCAGTAAATTTATTAAAAATATAATAATGAGAGAAGATGTTGATGGTGTTGTTTTAACACATGGAACAGATACATTGGAAGAAACAGCATATTTTCTAGATCTTACAATAGATACAGAGAAAGTTATAGTTGTTACAGGAGCCATGAGAAGTAGCTCTGAACTTGGATATGATGGACCATTTAATTTAGAAACTTCCATTTGTACTGCTATTTGTGAAGAGGCTAAGGGACGAGGGGTATTAGTTTGTTTTAATGGAGAATTAAATTCAGCAGCAGAGGTTACTAAGGTTAACTCTATGGCATTAAATGCATTTAAAACACCAAATTTTGGTCCAATAGGAATTGTGGATGATAATAAGGTTTTATTTTATAGAAAAACAAAAAAACATAAGGTTTATGAAGTAGAAAACATAAATATAGAAGTTGCTCTAATTAAGGTAGTTGCAGGAATGAAATCAGATTTTATTGAATATTCTATAGAACATGGTTATAAAGGAATAGTAATTGAAGCACTTGGAAGAGGAAATGTACCACCAGATATGATAAAAGGTATTAAAGATGCTTTAAAGAAGGAAATACCAGTAGTTATAGTTTCACGATGTTTTGAAGGGCGAGTACATGAATCCTATGGATATGAAGGCGGGGGGAAAATCCTTAAAGACCTTGGCGTGTTTTTTGAAGAAAGTATGCCCGGTCAAAAAGCTAGAATAAAGTTAATTGTAGCATTATCTTGCAAAGATGCAATAAGTATAACAGAGTCATTTAAAAAACAACGCGAACAATAAAAAGATAAAGTTGAAATTCATATGTACTTTCATTGACAATAAATATAGATAAAGTTATAATAAAAACATAAAACACGAATGAAAAATTAAATTACAAAAGTAATTTTCGGTTAATATTTTTTATTTATAAAGTTTTACACATATAATGGAAATGAGTTTCTAAGTGTAGATAAAACTTTCACTAGAACTTTTTTTATATTAAACTATATAGGAGGATTATATATGGAGAAATCATCAAAAATGCAATGGCTATTTCCTATTTTAGGGAATAAGGGTGTTGATTACAAGAAAGAAGCATTAGCGGGACTAACAACTTTCTTAACAATGGCTTATATAATAGTTGTAAATCCAAGTATCTTATCACAAACGGGAATGGATGCAGGAGCTTTAGTAACAGCAACATGCCTTTCAGCAGGTATAGCTTGTATTTTAATGGGGTTAGTAGCTAATTTACCTTTTGCATTAGCATCAGGTATGGGATTAAACGCATTTTTCGCTTTTTCAGTTGTACTAGGACGAGGCATATCATGGGAAACAGCATTAACAGCAATCTTTGTAGAAGGTATTATATTTATTTTCTTATCATTATTCAAAGTTAGAGAGGCTGTTGTAAATGCAATACCTATAGGTATGAAACATGCGGTAACAGCTGGTATAGGAGTATTTATAGCTTTTGTTGGTTTAGTTGGATGTGGACTAGTTATAAATAATGATGCAACATTAGTATCCCTTGGAGAGTTTAATTTACCAGTAATTATAGCTTTAATAGGAGTAGTAATAATATCAGTTTTAGATAAAAAAGGAACTAAAGGGGCCATTCTTGTAGGAATAGTAGTAAGTACATTAATAGCTTGGGGGTTTGCTTTAATTAATCCGGAGGAAGCTGTAAAACTTGGCATTTATTTACCAAATGGTATATTTAAGTTTGAAAGTATAGCACCAATAGCTATGAAACTAGATTTTGCTAATATTAAAACAGCAGGGATTTTAAACTTTGTAGTAATAGTACTTACATTTTTATTTGTTGATTTCTTTGATACAGTTGGTACTTTAGTAGGAGTTGCATCTAAAGCAAACCTATTAAATGAAGATGGAACTGTTCCAAATGTAGGTAGAGCATTATTAGTAGATGCTATAGCTACAACTTATGGAGCTGTAATGGGAACAACAACAGTTACAACATACGTTGAAAGTTCAACAGGTGTTGCAGCGGGTGGTAGAACAGGATATACAGCAGTATCAACAGGAGTATTATTCTTAGTTGCGATGTTCTTCTCACCAATATTCATTGCAATACCATCTTGTGCAACAGCACCAGCTTTAATATATGTAGGATATTTAATGCTAGGAGCAGTTAAGAACATTGATTTTGATAATATTACAGAAGGAGTTCCAGCTTTTATTACAATAGTTACTATGGCTTTAACCTATAGTATAGGTGATGGTTTAACTTTAGGGATATTATCTTATGTAGGAATTAATCTAATATACAATATGTTTGCAACTAAGGATAAGAAAACAAAGGTATCTGGAGTTATGATAATATTGGGAATACTATTTATACTAAAATTATTATTCTTATAAAAATAATTATATAAATTAAAAGGTAGTTTCTAAAAAGAAGCTACCTTTTATTTTATAAAAATATAATTGTTAATAAATTGTGAACAAATCATTGACATATAGTTATAAGATAAACTAAGATGTAATTTGAATGTTAAATGATTAAAATATAAATACTTTGGAGGCTAATATGGTTAAAAGTATGACTAGTTTTGGTAGAGCTAGTAATGAAGAAGGAAGTAAATATCTTTTTTCACTAGAAATGAAAAGTGTAAATAGTAGATATTTAGATGTAAGTGTTAAATTACCTAGGTCTATTATAGCTTTAGAAGAAGAAATAAGAAAATTAGTTAATGAAAAGCTTTCTAGAGGAAAAGTTGATGTATTTATTAATCAAAAGAGTTATTGTGATGAAGAAGGAGTTGTAAAACTTAATTTAAATCTTGCAGAAAGTTATTATAACGCTTTAAAAGAAATTGAAAAAAGGTTTAATGTTAAAAATGATATAACAGTAACTCAAATAGCTAAATTTTCTGATGTAATAACCATAGTTGAAGAGGAAGATTCCATAGAGGAAGTATTTAAAATAATTAAACCACTTATTTCTGAAGCTCTTCTTATGATGGATAAAATGAGGATAGCAGAAGGAGAAAAGTTAAAAGAAGATATAATTTTAAAACTTTGTGAAATAGAAATACTTGTTAACAAAATAGAATCTATATCAGATATAGTTCCAATTAACTATAAGAAAAAACTTGAAAAAAGAATTAAAGAACTTTTAGAAAACTACGATATAGATGAAGGTAGAATAGCTCAAGAAATTGCAATAATTTCAGATAAGGCTTCTGTAGATGAGGAAATAATAAGGCTTAGAAGCCACTTAAATCAAGTAAGAAAAACCTTCGAAGAAGGTGGGCAAATTGGTAGAAAGTTAGATTTTATAATTCAAGAAATGAATAGAGAATCTAATACAATAGCTTCAAAATCTAGTGATATGGATATGACTAATAATGTCATTAACATAAAAAATCTAATTGAAAAGATTAGAGAACAAGTTCAAAATATAGAATAATCAGGAGGAATGAAATGGGTATAAAGTTAATCAATATCGGCTTTGGAAATATAGTATCTGCTAATAGACTAGTAGCTATAGTAAGTCCAGAATCAGCTCCGATTAAGAGGATAATTCAAGAAGCTAGAGATAGAGGTATGCTTATAGATGCA
>JARIDB010000085.1 GCA_029257045.1 Clostridium sp. | reverse complement strand
ACTATTAGAAAAAAATACGTTGAAAGAATTTTTATATAAACCAATAAATTTTCAAATAGAATTATATTAACATTTAAAACATATTAGGAATAGATTTATATAGATACAAAAATATAGGAGGAATAGTTATGGCTATATATTTTGATGTAAAAACTATTAGAGAAATTACAGGAAATAAGTTTTATAGACAATCAAAGGATTTTACCTTAGAAGAATTTTCACAATATGATAAAAATAATAGGCAACCAAGAGAATTTACATTAGAGGAACTTTCACAATATGATGGAAGTAATGGAAAGGCAGCTTATGTGGCAGTAGAAGGTATAGTTTATGATTTAAGTAATGAAAAAACTTGGGTAGGAGGAACTCATTTTGGACTTGTGGCTGGAAGGGATTATACAGAAGAATTTAAATCTTGCCATGGGAATAATAAAGTTTTAAAGAACTTACCAAGAGTTGGAGTACTAAATCACATATTTAAAGAAAATTAATAGAATAATATTGAACTAATTATTTAAAAGAGGAGACTACGATGTTTGAATCACAAATTAATGATGAACAACTAAAAGAAGCTTTAAAAGGAGTAAAAGCAGCAGTACAAGGAGAAAGAGAAGATGAATTGTTTTACGATTATCTTATAAGTGTTGCACCAAGCATAGAAGATAAGGAAATTATAGAATCTATTAGGGACGATGAACAAAAACACAATAAGTATTTTAGAACAATTTATAGATATTATACAGGTATGGAAGTTAAAGTTGATGATAATGAAGACTTTGAAAAGCCAAATTCTTACTTAGAGGGTATTAAGAGAGCCTTATTTGGAGAGTTAAGAGCAGTAGAAAAGTATAGAGAAATAAGTAAAAGCCTTCCTAATGGAGCTTTTAAAGATGTTTTATTTGAAATAATCACTGATGAATTAAAACATGCATCTAAATATAATTATCTATTAACTACTAATATGGCTATGAACAGTGGAATGAAGGGTAACATGAATAATGGAATGAGTGGTAGCATGAATACTGGAATGAATGGTAACATGAATACTGAAAATAATGCCAGTATGAATACGGGAATGAACCCTAGAATGATTAGAAGCTGGTATAGGGATTCAATTGAAGATAAATCTAAATTCACTCCTGATGATTGGGTTAGGTATATTACTCCCTTAGTTAATCGTGCACTTGCAGAAGCTAAAGGGGGAATAAATCCTGAACACCTATATCAGGAATTTATTTTATCAGGAGTACTAGTAGGACTAGGAAAAGAACCACTAGATGCCATTGAGCAAGTCGAAGAATGGGAAAAGACTGGTGAATCTCAATTGTTAGCAAAAAGTAAGATGAATAGAGGTTACTATTACTAAACTAAACAATGGTTAAATGTTGGTTATTAGAAAAAACATTTAGCAAAAATAAAGTTTAAAAATTTAAAAGATGATTTCTGGATTATATTATACTGAAATCATCTTTTTTGCATTCTAAAAGGGGCAGTAGATAAATCTATAATAAAATAATCTATGAAGTTTAGAAGGAGTATTTATAGGAATCATCTCGATTAATAATATGAAATAAAATTAATTTTTAAAAATTGAACTAAATTTATCAAAAACCTTCTTTAAATCGAAGCTATCAATTTCTTGTAATTTAATATTATTTAATTCTTCTTTTAAAATTTCTAATTCCTTTTCCTTTTCAGTATATGTTGCTTCAAGTTCTTTTAATATTTCTTCCTTAGCTACTAGATTATCTTGAAGAAGTTTTATACTTTTATTTAACTGTTCTTTATTTTCATTAAAACTTATTAAGCTACTATTTATTGCCTTAAGTTTATTTTCATAGGATAGTATTTTAGTTTCTTGCTCTTTTATAATATTATTAAGTTTATCAATTAAATCATCATTTTCTGTATTATAAATTGAGTAGTTATAATTTTTATTAACAGTAGATATAAAATGTTGAAGATAAAATAAATAACTACTATTTTTATAGCTCCTATGAACTAATCCATAAATGTTATCAATTATTAAAAGCTGAGGAAAATCATAATTTTTAATAAATACTTCACCTATGCAATTATCTTTTTTATTTTCTAAAAAATTTGATATATAGATCCCTTTAGATATGCTTGAAGAAGATACTTCTTCAAATTGTGGAGGATTACTAAATATATTACCGCTATCTATAGAAACAGAACTGTAAATTTTATCATCTATAATCCACATACACCAAATATGTTCACCTATTATAAAAAAAGCAGAGGAACTTATATTAGTATCCTTGGAAATATTAGTGTAGATATAAGAATATGAATTACCCCTACAGTAGGTTAGTGAATGAGTTTTATCAGAAGATATCTTTATATAAAGAGAGTGCATTTTATCTTTAATGGATAATAAAGAATATTCTTTAAAAGGAGAAGGACTTTTATCAATTATATTAAATTTAGACCAAGGCATATAATGATTACTTAGTACCTTATAACCTAAAAGGTGATTACTTTCTTTTTTTTGATACATTATATATAATTTATTTTCTTTTGAAGTATAAAGGTAAAAAGGAATATCATATTCATAATTAATCTTATCAATTAACTTTGGTGAATTCAAATCTCCATTTTCATCAATTATTTGAGAAACTATTGTTAGGGTATTAGTTATGCTATTATAAATACTATAAAATAGAAGCAAACTATTTTTAAAGAAAGTGGTTTTAAAGTATATTTTTATTTTACTATTTTTATCATTTTTTATAAGATAAGAAGATTTCCATTTTATATTATCATATAGATTTAGAATTATATTTCCATCTAAATCTTCATAAACAATACATATATCATCATTTGATAATAAATCAACAGAAAAATTATTAGTAGTTGCTTTAGTTAATATATTATAATTTGACCATATATCATTTTTGCAGATTTCATATATAATGCCAAATTTTTTGTCATAGGAAAAATGCCATATAGTACCCTCAGATTGTTTTATAATATAGACATTTTGTTTTAGTGATGCCATTAGTTTCACCTCTTTTAATAAATCTATTAATATAAGGTATGCGTATAGTATTTAAAGTTATAACTTTATTTGTAAAACTAAAAAAGTTCATTATTTCCTTGTTAAGGAAAAAAATAAGCCCCTATAGAAAATAGGGACTTAAATAATTTTATAATTAAGGTAATCTATAAGCTTAGTTATTTTAATTAATTATTTTAATTAATTATTAAACAGTTGGAAGTGTAAAGCTTCCATTAACTTTTATTATACATTGGTCACGAGCAGATGTAGTAACTGT